>JAVBSZ010000093.1:0-6325 GCA_031556415.1 Opitutales bacterium
ACCATGTAGGAATCGAACTGCGCCCCTCCACGCGCGGGTTCCGCCAGCTGCCGCAGGGTCTTGAGCGCCTGCATGGCGCCGAGCGCGTCCTTCGCGGAAATCTTCACGCCCTGAGGGGAGGCGTCGATTTTATACGCGTCCTGCGCCATGCCGGCGCAGTCCTTGGCCTCCGACATCTTAACATTTGCGGAAACGCCCCAGTATGCCTTTATGTTTTTCAAAATTTCATCCTGCGCGTTTGCGTCGGCCGAAAACAGCGAGATTTCAAACGCCGCGCCGTCCTTTATTTCAAAAAAGGCGTCGTGCGAAAATGTTGCGCTTTTCGGCGAAGGGCACAGGCGCGCCGCGTACACCTCCTCTGCAAAGCCCTTGTCCTGTGCCTGCGCGGCAGTCCACGGAAAAACCTGAAGAAAAAACGCGAAAGCAAAACCCGTCCGCGCAAAAAAAGACAACTTGTTCAAATTCATATTCAATCCTCCTAAGTTAATCCTCAAAGAGTATTTGATTTTAAGGCGATGGGCAATAGCAAAAAAAACAAATGCGCCCGCCGCCATCCTGAAGATTGCGGCGCAAAAAAAACGGCGGATTTCTCCGCCGTCAAATCTGTGCCGTGCCGCTTATGCGCTTTTCTTTCTTCTGAAAAAGAAGAATGCGCCGCCGGCGATAAGCGCCAGAACTCCCGTGGCAACTACGCCCGGCATGGGCTGGCCCGAAGTGGCCGCAACGGGCGCGCCGGAAGTGATGTTCACCTTGATGTCGAGCAAATCAAACCCCTTGTAGGTTTTATTCACCGTATCAAAGCCGAAGACGAGCTCATTGGAGTCTATCTTCTGCCAGCCGTCGAAGGTCACTCCGTTGGTGTTCATAGAGTGGATGGAGTAGAGCCTCTTGCCGTCGGCCTCAATCCAGAAAGCGACCTTGTCGCCCTGGTTGAAATTGACAGACACGCTGTCCGCCAAAGTGCCGACATTGTTTATAACGGTTTCGCTGAGGATGTTGTAGTTCGCGTCGTAAGTGAAGACGCCGAACTTGAGATCGGAAGCGGAGGTCGTATTGCTGTTGAGCGAGAACGTCATCGACGTGTCCTTCAACGCGGTGAACGAGGTGCTCGTGCCCTGATTGATATGGAAGCCGCCGTTGCCGTAACCGAACGAATAGTTGTCAGCCTGCGCAAATGCAGACATAGCCCCAAGTATTATCGCCGATAATGTTGTGAATATTTTTTTCATATAGGTGTTTCTTTTCAATCCCTTTAGGATTGTCTATATGCAAGATCATATTTTTTTAATAGTCGAGCAAGTTTTCATACATTTCCCGCAACATATTGCTAATTATAAAAATATTGTTTCATTGGACGGCAGGACTCATTTTTCATTTTGGCGTAAGAACATAAAAAAAGAACCGACTCTGAAAAGAATCGGTCCTGTTTTTACTGTTTCAACCTCGTATGGCGCTTGCCGCGCTTTAACAACAACTAACTATGAAGCGGATCTCTCCGCATGAAATGCTGAAACTCACGCCTAGGCTCCCTGCTTGGGGCAGGCCTTCTTCTTATCGCAGTCTTTCTTGTCTTTGGGGCATTCCGCCTTTGCACAAGACTTGTCCGCAGTACACTTGCAGCCTTCTTTGCCGCAGGTGCTGCCGCTTACGCATTTGCATTCCTGGGCGCAGCCGCATGCGCACTTTGACGCCGACTTGTCCGCCGCCGCATAAGCCCCGAAGGAGCATGCCGCGATTACGAATGATATGAGCAGTAGTTTTTTCATTTTTATATTATTATTTTTGCTGTTTTATTTAGACTCCGATGAGCCCAAAATGTTTCAAAATATTTATACATCGGCCGGCGTGCGCCCATTTTAAAGAAAAAAAAACGCCGGCGCGCGGTCCCTTATTTCACAGGCTTATAGACGGCGCGCGCCTGGAAGACCGCGAAAACCTTTTCGCCCTTCTCGTCCGAAATGGAAACGTCGCAGATTCCGGATTTCGTGGTCTGCGCGTTTATCGAGGCGGTCGCCACGAGGTTAGTGCGCGGCGGCACGGCTTCGATGTAGTTTATGAAGGCGCCGCTGCTCAGCGCGATGCGTTCCGCGGTATTGGTGACAAGCGCGAAGGCGTAGTCCGCAAGCGAATAAGTGTAGCCGCCGTGAACGACGCCCACGCCGTTTAATGAGTTTTCATCGGGCCGCGCAAGCACGCGCACAAAGCCGTCGCGACGCTCGAGTATCTCAAAACCGAGCGAGGCGGCGAATTTGTCGTTGCACGTGTTGTCCATGTTTTTAAACTCTTTCTCAATTTGCGCCGTTTTGCCAAAAGCGTTTGGCAAAACTAGAGTCTAACGCCGTCAACACATACCAGCTTGTTGAAGAACTCTGTAAGTTTGGCCGTAATCGGGCCGGGCTTGCCGTCGCCTATAACGCGCGCGTCAAGTTCCACGGCCGGTATGAGCTTTGCGGCCGTTCCCGTGAGGAAGCATTCGTCGGCGACCCAGATGTCGTAACGCGTGAGCTCCTTTTCGACGAGCTCTACGCCCGCCTGCTTTGCGACGTCAAACACGCTGCCGCGCGTCATGCCGCCGAGGGAGCCCGAGGAAACCGGAGGCGTGTAGATAACGCCGTCGGAAACGATGAAGACGTTGTCCCCGCTGCATTCGGCAACGTAGCCTTCCTGGTTGAGAAGCAAACATTCCTGGAAACCGAGCGCCTGCGCCTCAATCTTCGCCATGATGTTGTTGAGGTAGTTCAGGCTCTTGATCATGGGCGGGAGCGCCGCGGGGGAGTTCCTGCGCGTGGGCACGGTGATGACCTTGAGGCCCTGCTCGTAAAGCTCCTTCGGGTAAAGCTGGATTTGGTCGGCTATGATTATCAGCTGCGGGTCAGAACAGCTCTTGGGAGAGAGGCCCAGCGCGCCCTTCCCGCGGGAGACGACCAGGCGTATGTAGCCGTCCGTAAGGCCGTTTTCGCGGCACGACGCGCAGACGGCGTCGATAATTTCCTGCTTGCTCCAGGGCAGCTCAAGGCAGATGGCCTTGGCGGACTTGAAGAGCCTGTCTATGTGCTTGGGCAGCCTGAATACGTTGCCGGAGTAGAGCCTGATGCCCTCAAATATGCCGTCCCCGTAAAGGAAGCCGTGGTCGAAAACCGAGACCTTCGCCTCGTCCTTGTCGAAGAATTTTCCGTTTATGTAAACTTTCATGTTTTTTGTTTTTTGAAATTAGTCCAGCGCGACTTCGAGGTTGACATCCTTCGCGTAGTCGATTCCGTCTATGCCGAAACCGAAGAGCGCCATAAATGCCCTCTTGTAGCCCGCGTAGTCCGTCAGCGTTTCGAGCGTGGCCGTCTCAATCTGCGGCCATATTCCGAACACCTCGTCCTGCACGTCCTTCCTCATTTCAAGGTCGTCAATCCTGACAAGACCCTCGTCGTCGTAATTGAGGAAGGAGTCGTTATAAAGCTGGGTTGCGAAGAGGCGGCGTATCTGCCCTATGCAGTCCTCGTGAATGCCCTTTGCCTTCATAACCTTGTAAAGCACGGATATGTAAAGCGGCACGACGGGTATGGCGCTGCTCGCCTGCGTCACCAGCGCCTTGTTGACGGAGACGAAGGCCTTGCCGCGGTGCAGCTTGAGCATGCTGTCAAGGCGCTTTGCGGTCTTCTCCAAATCCTTTTTGGCCGCGCCTATTGAGCCTTCGCGGTAAATCGGGAAGGTCATCTTGGGGCCCACGTACGAGTAAGCAACGCTCGTGCAGCCTTCGGCGATTACGCCGGCGTTTTCGAGCGCCTCAAGCCAGAGCTTCCAGTCTTCGCCGCCCATGACCTTCACGGTCTCGTCAATCTCCTCCTGCGTGGCCACGGGGATGACGGCTTCGACGATTTCACCCCTGTCGGTGTCCAAAGACTTCCTTCTGACCTCTTCGCCTACGGTCTTAAGAACGCTCTTGTAGACCTGGCCCGTCTTGGGGTCGGTTCTGCGCGGGGATGCCAGGGAGTAGACGATCAGGTCAACCTTGCCCGTGGGGCTCTTTTTGATGGCGTCTATCGCCTGCTGTTTGATTTCATCGGAGAACGCGTCGCCGTTGACGTTGGCGCTGTAAAGCCCCGCGGCCTTGGCCTGCTTCTGGAATTCCGCGGTGTTGTACCAGCCTGCGCTAGCGGGCCTGCCGCGCGCCTCGTCTCCGGCGCGCTCAAAGAACACGCCGACCGTCGCCGCGCCGCAGCCGAAAGCCGCGGTGATGCGGCTTGCAAGGCCGTATCCGGTTGAGGAGCCTAGGATGAGCGCGCTCTTGCAGCCGTTCTTAATATCCCCGCCGTCCTTGACGAACTTTATCTGCTCGCGGACGTTTGCGGCGCAGCCTTCGGGGTGCGCGGTGACGCAGAGGAAACCTTTAACTTTGGGTTGTACAATCATTTTTTAATAAATCCTGTTTTGCATGTATTCTATGAGCGCCTTGAGAAAGTCGCAATTTGAGCTGAGTTTTTCGCAGTCCTCAATCGCCTCGCGGCTGAGTTCGCTTGCGAGCTTGCGGGCTCCCTCCAGACCGTGGACGCTTACGGAAGTCATCTTCTCATTCTGCGCGTCAAGGCCGACGGGCTTGCCCATCGTTTCGGCGTCGCTCGTGACGTCAAGAATGTCGTCAATCAGCTGGAAGGCCAAACCAATCTTTCTGCCGATTTCGCGCGCGGCCTCGAGCTTCTCCGGCGTGCAGGAATCCGACAGTCTAACGCCCATCGTGACAGACGCCATGATGAGCGCGCCCGTCTTGTTTGCATGGATGAAATTGAGCTTTTCCGGCGTCATCTTGCCGTTCTTCTCGTTGAGGATGTCCTCAACCTGGCCGCCTATGAGGCGTGCGCTGCCGGAGGCGTCGCCCAAATCGCGAACCAAATCAACGGCGACTTCCGGCGAACATTTGTAGCTTTCCGCGAGTAGCCAAAGGCCGAAGGTCAGCAGGGCGTCTCCGGCCAGAAGCGCCATGGGCTCGTCAAACTTTTTGTGGCAGGTGGGAACGCCTCGGCGCAGGTCCGAATTGTCCATGCACGGAAGGTCGTCGTGTATCAGCGAATAGGTGTGGATGGATTCGATAGCCACGCACGCCGCCATGGGGTCAAGCTTCGACGGGAACAAATCATACGCGGCAAGCAGCAGTATGGGCCTGAGCCTTTTGCCGCCCACCTTCATGCTGTAGCGCATGGCCTTGTGCACGACGTCGGGGCGCGCGTCTTCCGCAGGCAGGAATTTGTCTATCGCCGCCTCGACGGCCAGACGCTTGCCTTCCAAAATTTTCTTAAACTCTTCCTTGGTCATATTAGCGGACGATTCTTACAGACGCGCGTCCCTTTGTAAAGCGGAATTTCCGCCGCGTCGCATGCAAAGTTTCCTTGCGCCTGCGCGCGAAATTTGCTCGAATGTTCCAATTACCAGAAATTAACGGCACCACATACACGATTTATGAAAAGCACCAGAACGGCAAAAATCATCCTCGCGGCGGCGCTTGCCGCCGGCTCCCTTTCCACCACCCATTCCGGAATAGGCGACTTCTTCAACAGGGTGGGCAAATCCGTGGACGTCGCAGTCGGCAACGCCACCCCGCTGGAAAAAATCGAATACGACAGGGACTCAATAGTCAGAAAACTTTCCGACGCCTGCGAAGACCTTGAACTCTCAAAATCGCGCGCGTACATAGCCGTGGGGGACGCCGAAAACGCCGCAAAGGCCAAGGTGAGCGCGAACGCCGTAGACTCCGAAAAGAGCCTCAAGGTTCTGGACGAATACCTCAAAAACCAGGAGAAGGACTGCGCGCGGGACATCGTCAAAGACGGCACCGTCCAGTATGACGACGCACGCAAGGAAATTATGACAAGCATGAAGCACGTGGCCGACGCCCTGCGCGCCGAACGCCTCCTTCTGCCCGACGTCAAGGCCGCGGCCGCCGCAGCCGAAGCCATGCTCAAGGGCCTGACAGGAGAGGAGAAGAAGGCGGCGGAAGAGAAAATCGGCTTCCTCGCCGAGTTCGGAAAAACCTACCCCGCGCGCGTGGAGGCTACAAAGAACATGCTCAATTCCTACATCGAAGCCGCCCGCAAAAAGGGGATAGACACAATTTCCATCACCAAGAAGCTTACCGACATTCTCTCCGAATAAGTTTTTTGACAAGCGTTTTTGGCGATAAATCCACTGTGTCAAAACACTAGACCATATCCCAAACAAATGTTCGCGTAATAATAAGACTGGGTAAAAACAGGGCTTCTTTTTTGCGATAGCAGGAGAAGCCGATGCTGTTGTGTTTTGAGAGGAAGGCTGTGCTTTGCACTGCCGAGGAACAAAACCG
>JAVBSZ010000034.1:0-8852 GCA_031556415.1 Opitutales bacterium
ACCCCGCTGTACGCCGCCGTAAAAAACAAATCCTGCGCCACGTTGAAGCCGACGTGCTTCATGGTCGCAAGCGCGTTGCCCGCGGCGAACGCCACGCCCAGGCCCACTTCGGCCGCGACCTTCTCATTGGGCGCCCATTCGGCCCTGCCGCCGATTTCGCTGAAATTTTCAAGTATCTCCGTAGACGGCGTACCCGGGTAGCCCACGCCGAGCGAACAGCCCGCGTGCAGCGCGCCGAGGGCAACCGCCTCGTTCCCGCTCAAAAGTTTTCTTATCTTATTATTAGACATCCGCCGAACTTATGCAAAAATCTTTTCCCTTCGCAACTGTTTTTAGGAAAGATTTTTGTTGTCCGCGCGGATTTTTCGGAGGTATTTTACATTCATGAAACTCACGCACATTTTCATTTCGCTTGCGCTATTCTTTTGCCATTGCGCGCATTCGCAGAGCGACATTTGGAAGGACGTCAAAAAATTCCCCCTTCCTGAATACAGAATGCAAAAGACGGAAGGCGCTGCGGAAATATATTTTGAAGGAGAAAAGCTCGGCGGGAAACCCACGGAAGTTTTCGCATACTATTGCACGCCCGGAATTCTTGAAGGAAACCCGCAGCTTGATGAAAACTTGCCGGCGGTCGTCTGCGTGCACGGCGGCGGCGGGCGCGCGTACAAAGAGTGGGCGCAGAACTGGGCCAGGCGCGGTTACGCGGCGATAGCGCTTGACTGGCGCGGACAGGGCCCCGACGCAAAGCGCATGACCAACGGCGGCCCCGAACAGACCTACCCCAACATAGTGACCACGCCGGAACAACCCTTCGCCGAAACGTGGACCTACCACGCGGTTTCAGCCATAGCACGCGCGCACACTATAATCAGAAGCTTTACCGAAGTGGATGCTGAAAAAACCGCTATAACGGGCGTAAGCTGGGGCGGCTTCCTGACCTGCATCAGCGTGGGCGTTGACGCCCGCTACAAGGCCGCGGTGCCCGTCTACGGCTGCGGCTTTCTGCAAGACTGCGAAGTGTGGAGCAAGGCCACGGTAAAAGAAAGCAACCCCGCACATTACAAATTCTGGATTGAGGAAGCCGACCCCTCCGTGCAGCTTGCAACAACCGCCGTGCCCATGATGTTCATCAACGGCACGAATGACCCGTGGTACCCGCTGCCCATGTGGACAAAATCCCTGCGGCTCGTAAAAGACAGAAACCAGAAAATCATCCCCTGCCTCGGGCATTCGCACGGCCACGCCTGGAAGGTGGAGGAAGTTTACGCCTTCATAGGTTCTAAGATAAAAGGGGGAAAACCGCTCCCAAAGCTTTCGGACATGGAGCTTTCCGGCGGCGGCGCGCGGGCGAAAGTTGAAGGCGGCGCAAAGCCTGTGCGCGCGTCATTCCATTACACGGAAGATTTTCACCCGCTTTGGAAGGATAGAGTGTGGAAGGAAATCCCCGCGCAGATGCGGAACGGCACGCTGTCCGTAGAACGGGTTCCCGAAAGCGCCAGCGCCTTTTTCTTTTCCGTGGAAGACGTTCACGGGCTGGGCGCTTCATCCGCGCCGCACATTATCCGTTAATTTGCTGTTGAAAATTTCCAAAAACAGGCCAGTCTTATTTTAAATTATTTACACTTATTATGGACGAAATTGAAAACACATCCCCGCAGACTTCCGGAACTTCCTTCGTGCAGATGGCGCTTGCCGCAGTGGCAATAGCCCTCGGCGGGGCGGCCCTCTTTCTGGCGATAAACGCCGCCAACAAGGCGGGGGCCGTCGCCGACGAAATGTCCGAAAGGCTGGATAAAATCACGGCGAGCACCATTGAAGTAAAAAAGGCGAGCGACAGGATAGACTCCCTCGCCCTCCAGCTTGAATCTTTGAAGACGAGCTCAAACGCCAAGCACGACACCCTCGTGCGCCAGATCAACACCGCCGTGCAGACGCTCGCGAGCGACATCAAGATGACGAGCTCCGCAATTGAGGCCAACAAGAGCGCCATACAGGAGCTGGCAACGCGCGCCGCAAAACCCGCGCCCGCGCCGCGTGCGGAGCCCGCCGTTTCAGCGCCCGAAGCCGCACCCTCGCAGCCCGCGGCGGCGGCGGCCGCCGCGCCTTCAGACGGCTCTTCAACCACGCACGTCGTCAAGGCCGGAGACTCATTTTCAAAAATCGCAAAGCAGCACGGCGTGACCGTGGAGAGCATCCAGAAGGCCAATCCGAATGCGGATTCAAGCAAGCTGCAGATAGGCCAGGAGCTCAAAATAGTAAAGTAGCCCCTGCATTAAAGACGTGAAGATGAGCGCACCAAAAGCCTGGAAGCAGGTCGCACAAAAAACTTTGGCCAAGTGCAAAGTCTTCACCCTCTTTGAAAAAACCTTCAAACACCCCGACGGCAGAAAGGGGGATTTTTACATCCTCCACTCCGCGGACTGGGCGCAGATAGTTCCGCTCACGGAATACGGGCGCGTGGTCATGGTCAACCAGTACCGCTTCGGCACAAAGGAAAATTCCTGGGAATTTCCCGGCGGAATTATAGACGAGGGCGAGACGCCCCTTCACGCCGCAAAGCGCGAGCTTCTTGAGGAGACAGGCTACGCCTCAAAACGCGTGCGCTCCCTCGGGAAAGTTTCCCCAAACCCCGCGCTTTTCAACAACACGTCGCACATATTCGTGGCGGAAGGCTGCGTGAAAGTTTCCGGCGTGAACTTCGACGAAAACGAGGAGATTGAAACGCGCCTCTTCAAGCTTACGGAGCTCGACGCAATGGTGAAGCGCGGGAAAATCTCGCACAGCATAATAATCAACGCGGTGTATATGCTGCAGAAATATCTGGATGCGAAAAAATGTCCCTGAGGGAAGACGCAGACGGGCTCATCAGCCAATTCCGCGGAATAGCCTTTGCAAAAAGCCGCTCGCGCAAGCGCGACACGAAGGGCGAGCCCGTGCGTGCCGGCGTCATCGGCGTTAAGGCATTTGAGCGCCTCAACATCGCGCCCGAGAGCCCGCGCGAGGTTTTGAACCAGAATTGGGACAGGATAGTGGAGCAGAAGTACGCGGCAAAATGCGCACCGACCACCATACGCATGGGCACCCTTACAATCAAGGCGGAATCCTCCGCGCTCAAGCAGCAGCTGCTTTTTGAACAAAAAGGCATACTCAAAAGGGTACAGAACTACCCCGGGTGTGAGAAAATTTTGAAGCTTAAAATAATATGAGAATGGCTGCGGCACAGACGGCCTTGGACGCGGAAAACTTTTCCGCCAACCTTGAAGCGTGCGCGGAGCGCGCAAAGCAGGCCGCCGCAAACGGCGCAGACCTCATAGTCTTCCCCGAGATGTTCCTCTGCGGCTTCAACTATAAGAGGAACGAGGAATTTTTAAAAAATCCCGATTTTGATTTTGAAACGGAGCTTTGCGCAATCGCCAAACGCTTTAATATAGCCGTGTGCGGGACGGTTCCCTTTTCCGAAGACGTTGAAAAAATCAAGCCGTCAAACCGCCTGCTTTACATTTCCGAAAACGGAGAAACGCTCTGCCGTTATGACAAGCTGCACCTCTTCGGCCTCTTCAACGAGAATCGCCACGTGAGCGCGGGGGATGAAATAAAGGTGCTCGATACGCCGTTCGGGAAAATCGGCTTCGCGATATGCTATGACCTGCGCTTTCCGGAACTCTTCACGGCGTTGCGCAAGCGCGGCGCGGACATCATCGTAATCCCAAGCGCATGGCCGCACCCGCGCAAAAACCACTTTGAAACCCTCGCGCGGGCGCGGGCTATTGAAACCCAGAGCTTCGTCATCGCCTGCAACCGCGCGGGAGAAGAAACCCTCGGCGGCAAGACCCTCAAATATTTCGGGGCCTCCGCAATCATAGACCCCTGGGGCGAATACATCGCAAAGGCAAAAGACGACGCCGAAGACCTCATCTACGCCGACATATCCCCCTCCCTCGCCGAAAAAATCCGCACAGACATCCCCGTCATCAAAGACCGCCGCGAAGATTTGTATTAGTTTTTTTCGACTCTATCCGTGGGGCTACGCGCCCCACACCCGCGCCAGAGCCAGCTCTGGACTTAAGTTGCTACGCAACTTGTTTTATGTTTTTAATTACGATCCACCATTATTGTTCCGCTCCGCCGTTTGGTCTCGGGATTTGTGAATTTTATTGAATCATTGATTCAATTCAAAATTCACAAATCCGGTGCAATTATGCAAAGCGCAAGCGCTTTGCCTTGTTAGGCTTTGCCCGTGCAATTTACGCCGATTGCATACGCAATACGGCTGCATTGTTTTTATATTCCAGCATTTGACTCACCCCCGAAGGCGGCATCAGAAAAAATAAGCTCTACCTGCTTACCGCTTTGGCGCAGTGATTTTGGATGAGAAATTGTATCCCGCCGCCGATTTTTGGAATCGTCGCCGGACCTTTTGGAATCTTTCCCGATTTCCGACGTTTTTGGAATGTCAAAGAACTGGGATTGCAAGAGTCTTGCAAGGGGGTTGAAATTTGATTTCAAAACGGGAAAAATTGCCAAATTGGTCAATTTGCCGATTTGAGGGCGGCGCTCGAATTCTCGGCAACCTTTAAGGCATGTACTGGCAATAGCTCGATTTGTTGGAGAAGAGCGTAAAGTCCGGCTTAGGCTCGGAATCATTAGGCATATACCAGGCGCGCTCCGCGCAGAGAGCTTTGTAGGCCTCTATATTAGGCTTGGAAGAGCTATCTACGGTATCGGTGTCGAAATCCTGCGCGTCGGTGATGCGGTCGGCGGGAAGGATAGCGGGATAATCATCGTGAAATGTGACGAGCTGGCGCACGGGCGAGGACGCGGTGCGGGAGCCGCGCTGGACGTATTCGCGCTTAAGGGTGATATAACCGCCAGTCCAGCCCGTATTTACACCTCGGAAGCAGTTGAGCAGCGTCACGCCGGATACGGACTCGCTCCCCGTGCTGTAAACGCCCGTAATTTGCGGAATCCAGATGAACTCACCCTCCCTGTTATGGATGGTGGTATGCGGAAAAGTCAACGTAGCCGCATTCTGCCTGCCGGAAATCAAAATCAAATCACCAGGGCGCAGTTGCTCGGCAACGGAGCCCATGTAAAGCTTGAAATAGTCGCCGTCTATTATGTGCGTGAGCACTTTGGGAATGCTGGCGGATATAACCCCTGCGGGGTCCCGCGTTGCGGGGCGCTTGACGTACTCGCTGTCGTATTTGACGAACACCTCCGGAGCGCCGTCGGCGTCCTTTGGGGCGTAGCCGTAGAGCTCCGTGACATTGTAAATTTCCTCGACGCTGTCTTGCGGCGTGAAATTTTCGTCGATAACACGGTATGCCCTCGAAAGCAGCAGTTCGCGCAGCGCCTGCGGGATGCGGCCAAAAATCGCCGCGCCGTTTTTATCGAGGATGTCAAGGTCCAGCGGCGCATCGAGGCGCGGCTCCCAATAGTCGCGGTGTATTGTGTACTCCAGCTCAATCCACCAATGGCCCTTTTCTCGGACGAACTCCTTGAAACGGCGGTTGCGCCGCCAAAGGACGGCGTATTTGGGAACCCTTAAATCTTCGGAAATTTCGTTCATTTGCTGCTGTTATTCATGTTTGAAGCTGCCGACGCCGCCGCCGATTTTTTGATTTCTTTGAGAGTCTCACCCATCTCCTTCTGCCCTGCGACAAGCGCTTGCACACCTTTTGCAATATCCTTGAGCTGCGAGTCCTCTTTTCCGCCGCCCTGCTGTTGCGGCTGTTGCGGCGGAACTTGAGGCATCTGTTGCGCCGCGGGAGCTGGAGCTTGGGCGTTCCGTGAAGTGCTGGGCGGCTTAGGCGGCGCTGGCTTGCGCGGGTCTTGCGCTTGCGCGCCCTGCTGAGGCGCGCCCGCAGGGGCTTCCGCTCCCGCTTCGCGCGCCTTGTCGTACGCCTCTTTTTCGGGCGCGGCGGTTTGCGCGTGCTTGCCGACCTTTGCATTGACGGGCTTGCCGTCCTTGCGGCCGCGGTAGTCCGTGGCCTTGTCATTGACGCCTATGCCGTAGTCGTCCTCAAATTTTCTCGCAGCCTCCTCGCCCTTCATGCGGATGCGCACGTTGTCGCTTTCGAGCTGCTTTTTGATGCGCTCCTGCTTCTTTTCAATCTGCTTAATGCTCGAACCCGACGTCACCTCCTGGCGGTTATAATTCTCATTTTTCTTGTTGAGCTTGTCCTGCGCCGTGTTCATTTTTTCGAGCCTTTCAAGCGCGGCGTCATAGCTGATTTTCAGGCTCTCCGCGAGCTCCTTGCCCTCCTTGCGCAGCTTGAGGGTGTCCGCTTCAAACTTGTTGCCCGCGGCGAGGCTTTCCGTCATTTTAATCTGCGCGTCATAAGCCTCGCGCTTGTTTTCAAGGAGCCTGTCCTCTATAGAGAGCTGGCGTTCGGCAATCTCGACGGCGCTTTCGTAGGAAAGCTTTTTCTGCTCGACGAGGTCCCTTATTTTTTCCTGCCTGCTTTGCTCGCGCTCCAGGGAGGCGGCGACGTCTTCGCGGCCGGAGAGCCTTGCCTCGGAGATTGCCATTTCCGTTTCGAGCGAGCGCTTTGCAATGGCGGCCTGCGATGCGGCGGATTGGGCGACGATGTCGCGCGCCTTGGCCTCGCTGAAATTTGACGTTTTGATGAGGTCGTTTATCTGCGCGCGCTGCGCGCTCTCCTGCTCCAAGGCCGCCGCCTGCTTGTAATTGCCCTCGGCGCGCAGGCGCTGGATTGTCAAAAGTTCGTTCTGCTCACGCGCGGCCAATTCACGCTGCAGGGCGATGCGCTCGCGAGTAATGGAGAGCGCGCCTTTCTCGCCCTCCAGCTTGATGTCCAACTCTTTTGCGAGCGCGCGGGCCTGTTTCACAATCTCGCGCTCGCTCTCGAGCTCGGCGGCTTTTGCAAAACTGCCCTCTTTTTTGAGGCGCAGAATTTCGATATTCACCGCGGCCTCCTCGCGCGCGTGGGCTACGGCGTCCGTTTCATCGGCCTGCGCCTTGATGTGGTTGCGCTCCGAGAGCGCCTTGTTGTATATTTACTTTGGGGGGAGTCTTCTTGTTTTTAGTCGCCATTATGGTAGGCAGCACTTACGCCAGTGATTTAATCAAGGTAAAGACGGCTCCTAATATTGTAATTTTAGACAAATGCGCAGACCTAATCACCCGCGCGAAAAATTGACACGATAAATAAAATCATGCCCGCATTAAATTTTACAGTCAATAAGGAGCAGCTCGTGCGTGGTGAAAAGCCGCATACAATACGCCGAAACATCCCGCGCGGCTGGGCGCTTGGCAAGCCGCTGTCTCTCTACGAAGCACAACGCACAAAGAGCTGTCATAAGCTTGTAGACACCTTTTGCGGCGCAAACCGTCCTATTAAAATCAATACATTTTCCTACGCAGTGAGCGTAGGCGAACGCGTATTGACATCGCCCGAAATTATACAACTTGCCGTCTTTGACGGCTTCCAAAACAATCGCGAGTTCTTTGATTTTTTTCGTAAAAATTACGGAGAAATTTTCAACGGCTATCTTTTGTTTTTTAATATGGGCAGTTTTACGCCAACGCCTTACGCGCTTGAAAAATACGGAAAGAGAAAATGAAAACTTCCCACGACATAATGCGCGAGCGACTCCTGAAACGGGCGGGCCTCCATGATAGGCCGCCCGCGCCGTCGCTAGACTATATATATAAGTGTCAATGGAACGCAGAATTTGAGCGTTTCATGCGCAACCGCATGGCTATGGGCTTCTTTAGGTACGGTCCGCTTCAAAACCAAATCGGCTGCCATGCTTACGACAATGTAAAATCAATAGAGCAGCGCCTGGCAGCCTACAAGGCCGACGACAACCTGGAGCACCTTGTGGACATCGCAAATCTGGCCCTAATAGAATTTACGGTCAATCCGCAAAAGCCTTTCAAATCAGCGGACGACGGTCTGCACACCCCAAGAAAATAGGAGTAAAAATTTATGAAATGGTCTCAGGCTGAAATCAGCGACATTCTGGAAGGCATTGAATTTGCCCGGCAACGCCGTATGTCTGGCACATTGGCAAAGCTTGCAAAAGCTTTCTTTAAAGCACAGTTCAAACCGCATACAAAGGACTGGAAACTTCTGAAAAAAGTGGAGTCTGAAATTGAAGCAAAGAAAAAGCGCAAATGATTCCCTTGCACACAGCCCGCAAATACGCCGGCCGCGTCGTCGAGATTCTGACGCCGCATTGCGAGCGCATAGAGATTGCGGGCTCTGTGCGGCGCGAAATGGGCGTCGTCAACGACATTGAGGTCGTCTGCATCCCCAAGCGCGCAAATGACCTCCTGGGGGCGGCGGACGGTCCCTGCGAGGGCTTTATAAAGGCCGTAGAGCGCTTTCAGGCTGTAAAGGGAGAGGCGACGGGCAAATACACCCGTCGGCTCCTGCCAAACACGGGCGGCGCGGCCCTGGACATCTTTATGGTGGATGGGCTCAACTGGGGCTGGCAGATGGCCCTGCGCACGGGCAGCGCCGACTTCGGCCGGATTGTGCTGCTCGGCGGACTCAGGCGCGTCAACCATGCCGCGGTGGAAGGCTATATTTACGACTTCAACGCCGACATGCTGCGGCCCTCGCTCGTCCCGATGCGCGAGGAGGCCGACTTCTTTAAACTGATAGGCCTGCCGCACATGGACCCGCGCGAACGCCAGGGCGACTATGCGGCGCTCAAAAAAATCCTGGCTGCCCATCCCTTGCAAAGGCCGTGCACCGACTTTGCAAACCCGACGCAAGAATGATTAAGTTTCTCAAAGGTCTGGCAACTCGCCCCGAAAAGGGGCGTTTCTGTAAAAAGTTTCCAAAACCTCACCCAGGCGGGCGTCTCGGCTTCCA
>JAVBSZ010000075.1:0-13478 GCA_031556415.1 Opitutales bacterium
CATTGTTTTTCATGAAAAAATATTTTTACAAAATCTATCTTATCTGCAAGCATAATAAGAATGTCGGGCTTCAGAGCATACCATGAATTTGAGGGAGAACTTTTTGCGGGAGATGAAATTACGCTCTCCGCGGACGAGAGCCGCCACCTCTGCGGGTCTTTGCGCGCCAAAAACGGAGACGCGCTGAGCGTCTTCGACCTTGAAGGCGCAGTCTACTCCGCGCGGATTGAGGACGCCTCGCAGAAGTCCGCCCGCGTTAAAATCTTGGAGCGCATTGAAACGCGCCATACCGGAGGCGGCGTCAGCCTGGCAATCTGCCTGCCCAATTCCAAGGTGTTTGACGACATCCTGCGCCAGAGCGTCGAAGCCGGAGCGCGCGCCGTCTATCCGCTTTTTTCCGAAAATTCGCAGGTGCGGCTGGACGCCAAGGACCTTGGGCGCAAGCATGAAAAATGGCGGGCCAAGGTTATTGAGGCCGTTAAACAGTCCGCCAATTTCGCGCCCTTCTATGTGGCCAAGGCGCAGGGCTTTGAAGACTTCATGAAAAGCGCGGGGGAAATATTTTCCTTAAAATACGCCGCAAGCCTGGAGGACGACGCACAGCCGCTTATGCGCCTTCTTGACGCCGACGTGAAAACCGGCGCCGAAAAGATATGCCTACTCATAGGCCCCGAAGGCGACATGAGCCCGAAAGAGTACGCCGCCGCCCGCCTTGCGGGCTTCAAGGCCGCAAACCTCGGCCCCAACGTGATGAAGTGCGACACCGCCGCCCTCTGCGCCCTGAGCGTCTGCCTTGCTCGCCTCTCAACCCCTGAAAAGGGCGGGAATTCGTAATCCGTTTCAAAAATGTCTGAAATTGCTAAATACGAAATGTTTTTAGATTGGCACTTTTTTTCGCAAGAGCTGTCATAATAAATGGTGGATTCTTACAGAAAAACTCTCGTCCTTATTTTTGGCGCGCTGAGTGTGTTCTTCGCGTGGGTTGCGGTATTGCGCGAAGTTGGGGAGGCCGCGCCCACAATATCCGTAAAGGATCTTCCGGAAACCGTCAGTTGGCACTCAAAAATCGGCGAACAGGCCGCGCGGGAGGACAGGCTCATCCTTTTCATAATAGGAGACTCCGTCCCCATACCTGATGACAACCCCTCCATACTGGCCCTGCTCAGAAAGCGCTTCATAGTGGCCGACATGGAACCCGCCGCATACCCTGGAGACTACGCCGTGCTTCAGAAAATATTCGAGGCAGGCGGCGCCAAAGGCGCCCTGACTGCGGCGATACTGACGCCCAAACTCACGCCCATCGCCATGACGTCGCGCTCGCGCAGCTCCACCACGCCCAACAGCTTCCCCGTGAAAATGGCCGTATATAATTCGCTCAACATATACACCAAAAACCGCAGCCAGATATACAGGAACACTTACCTGATACTCGACAAAATCAACTCAAGGAGCCATTCGGACATGTTCTCGCGCAACATGCTCCTCACCGCGCCCATACTGCTTTCAAAGATAGCTCAAGACCCGCTTGACTACGTGCGCGCGCTGAACATGGCAAAAAACGGCGGTGACCTTGCCATCCTCTCCGAAAGCGCGCGCACCCTCTTCAGGATGCACAGGTACGGAGACCAGTTCTGGGAGCTGCGGGGCATGTCGCTGCAGGCCGCCGAAACCCTTCTGAGCAGGTATTCGGACAACCCGCCTTGCGATTGCATAAAACCTCTGGTGGCCATAAGCGTTGCGGAGGCGGCGCTCTGCCACATCGGGCCGGGCTTCGGCGAGTCCGCTCTGAAAATATCCGATGAAATTCTTGAGACGTTCGACCCCTCCAGGGGGCTTTTCTTCGAGCATGAAAGCTACCCCATCGCCCAGAACGCGCTTGCCGTAAGCGCGCTGTGCTACGCCTACAGGATTTCAAGGAACTCCCGCTACATGAAGACGGCGGACGCCTGCCTGCAAAACCTGCGCGACATCTTCGCGAACAACGCGCACCTTCCGGCGCTCGCCTTCAGGATGTCCCAGGCCTCGTCAAAGGAGTACGCGTTCCTGGCGCGCGCCTTTTTGGACTTTTACGCCGTCAGCGGGGACAACGCCGCGCTTGAAAACTCGCAGAAAGTCCTCGCAAAGATGACGCGCCTCTACTCCTCCACCAGCCATTTTTCGCTGTACGACAATTCCACGCAGAGCGGGCTTTCCTCCTTCGCCCGCACCTTCGACGTTGCCGACGGCAAGGAGCTGCCGTCCAGCACGGGAATAGCCGCGCAGGTCTTCGCCGACCTGGGGCGTATAAAAAAATCGCGCGAATACTCGGAGAGGACGCGGAAGATACTTGCGGAAAACCTCGCGCTCAAGCCGCTTGAAAACGTCTTCAAGCCGTCCATCAAGCTTGCGGCGCTCCCGAATCCCATTTTGGCTGACGCTTTTCGCGAATAGCGGCGTTGCTTCAAAAAACCTCGCGGTGGGAGCGTACAAGCGGTACGTGACCAGTGCGAGGTTTTTTTTGCGCCTTGCTCTTCATCGAAAATCGTTCAGCCAAAATGAACGGACTCGCGCGCAGAAAACCAATTTATTCAGGCGAAATGATTTTTGTAAAATTGTCGGCATGGATTTTGGATGAAGGGCTAGACGTAAAAATTAGCATCAAAATAAACGCAACGATTTTGGATGCGGAAGCAGGCGCAAAAAAAATTGCGGGCCGTAGCGTACTCTGATGTACGTGAGGGTCGCAATTTTTTGAAGCAACGAACTTCCGCGCCAAAAGCGTTCGTTTATTAGAAGGGGAGGAGAGAGCGCCAGAAGGAGGATGATTCTTCCTTGCTTTCGCCCTTTATGACGAAGGAGAAGGTGTAGGTCTGTCCGCTTTTGATTTTGTGTTCGTCTCGCGGGTTGTCGGACCACGACGTGGTGCCGCCGACGCCGAGGTTCTTGTGCGCGATGTTCAGCGTGAAGAAGGGGCGCGGAGTGAGCTGGTATGAATTCAGGGCCTGGTCTATGTCGTCGTCGAGGAAGGGATAGACGGAGAATTCCAGCGGGGAGGAATCCGCGGAATAGACGCTGAGAGTCTTTGAAGAGTCCTTCGAGGAAAGGCTGAAGTGGCGCGCGCCCGCGATGTTGCCGGAATCCTGCGGACTCACGTAGTTGTGGAAAAGCCCGCCTACGGTGTTGGAGAATTTGCCCATCCAGGTGCCGCGGCTGCGGTCGGAATAGTTTTCGTAAGGGCCCTTCCCGTACCAGCGCACGTTCTCAAGCGCGCTTCCCACCTGGCACTCAAGCGCGACCCTGCATAGGAAGGGAAGCTCCTTTGCTATGCCGATTTCGCAGGAAACCTTAACGCTGCCGTCGGGGTAGATTTCGTAGGAGACCTTCTTTGGGGCCTTGTCTCCCGCAACCTCGTAATAGAAGGCCAGGCGCACTATGCCGTCCGCCGGTGTTTTGTCGGGGAATTCGGATATGCCCAGGCGGATGTTCTGCGTGGCGCTTTTCCAGAAGGCGTTCTTTTCGTTCGTCTTTGCGCCCCTGTCGTTGTCCGTCATGGGCCTCCAGAAGTTAAGCTTGAGCTCGCCCTCTATCAGGCGCGAAGGGCCGCAGGAGTAGGATTCCATCCAGCCGGTGGCCTTGTTGAAGCGCGCGGAAAATTTGGAATTCTGCACCGTGAACGCCCCGTCTGAATCGGTTATCGAAAGCGCCTCGCCTGCGCCGCTTGGGGAGAATGCCGGTGAAACGCCCGCTATGTGGAACTGCTCCCACGCCGTCTCGTGGCCGGAGGGCGCCCAGGGCGCGTCCTTTTTGAGGCGCGCGCCCACGCGCAGGAAATATTCACCGGACGCCGCCACCAGGCCGCGCATGGAGAGCGGAACCTGCACGGCGGAAGAGGGCGCGCACGCGGGAACTTTGAATTCGCCTTCGGCGATTTTGTCGCCGTCGCGCGTGAGCTCCCAGAAGAATTCAAGACCGTCGAGCGTCCTGAAGAAGTTTTCGTTGCGCACGGAAATGAGCGCCGTGGAGCTGTCCAAGGAATCGAGGGAGAACCAGACGTTCTGGTAGAGTTTCTTCATCTCGTAAATCTGCGGGCTTGGAGTGCAGTCGGGCATGACGATGCCGTTCATGCAGAAATTGCCGTCGTTGGGGTAGTCATTGTAATAGCCGCCGTATGCGAATGCCTGGCGCGCCCCGCCCTCCAATGAGAATGATGTGAAATCCAAATCCGAAAGCATGGACGTTTTTGAAAACTCCCCGCGCGTTTCGGCGGCGTCCACTGCGCGGGAGAAAATTTTGGATGCCAGAACCTTCTCGGAAAAATAGGTGCGCTTAGTCCTGTCGCGCTTGGAGAAATTGAGGGAGCCGTATTTGTCGGCGCGCACTTTGCCGGAGAATTTTACGGAGGCGATTTCCCTGCCGTCGGCGAAAACGCGCAGCTTTCCGCCGCCCGCTACACCCGTTATCCAGAGAGGCTTTTCGATTTTCGACAAATCCAAATCCGCCGAGGCTTTGGAGAGGGCGCCCTCACCGTCCCGCACTTCAAAGGATATTTTCTTCCTAAAATCCTCAAATTTTAAAACAAACGAAGACGACGAATGCTCGGCGATTACGTCCGTCTCCTGCACGTATTTTTTGAAGAGTTCCCCTTCAAGCAGCTTGAAGCGCGCGTCGGGGAAGGACGGGTCCACCAGCACGGCGGCGGAGAAATTTTCCATGTCCTCGGCGAGCACTCCCGGGTAGGCGACCGCGGGGGCTCCTGCAAGGCCGCCCGCCTTTGACGGCTCTCCGAAAATTTCAAGCTGACGCTTTGCGTCCGCGGAGTCTTTGACGACCGCGCGGGGCAAGGCCATCGTCTTTATGCCCTGGTCCTTCCAGTCCCAAACGAAGCCGCCCTGGAACCATTCCGTCTTGCGGACGAGGTCCCAATAGTCTTTGAATACGCCGCCGCTGTTGCCCATGGCGTGCGCGTATTCGCAGAGTATGGCGGGCTTGCGCTTTTCCGCGGGAAGAGCGGCGCGGCGCTCGCCGTATTTGAGCACGTGCTCGGGCGTGGCGTACATGCGCGCGTAAAGGTCCGTATATGATTCCCCAAGGTTCGGCTCATGGTGCACAAGGCGGCTCTCGTCGCGCGAGCGTATCCAGAGGGAGGCCTTTTTGAAATTGTCGCAGTCTTCATTCTCGTTGCCGAGAGACCACATGATGATGCTCGGGTGGTTCTTGTTTGCCTCCACCATGTTCTTCTGCCTGTCCAAAATCGCGTCAAACCAGCTTTCGCGCGCAATGCCCTTGTCGGACTTGTTTGAACGGCGCATGAACATGTAGCCGTGGCTCTCCACGTTGGCCTCGTCGACGACGTACAGGCCTATTTCGTCGCAGAGCTCGTAAAAGAAATCCGGCCTCGGATAGTGGCTGCAGCGCACGGCGTTGATGTTGAATTTCTTCATCAGCAGGAATTCCTTTTTGAGGTCCTCCATTTTCTGATAGTGGCCGCCAGCCATGTCGAACTCGTGTATGTTCACGCCCTTGACGAGGACGGGTTCGCCGTTGAAGAGCATTTTGCCGCCCTTGATTTCCACCTTCCTGTAGCCGACGTCGAAGGCGCTGTACGTCTTCTTGCCCTGGTTTTCAATTTCGACAACCAGCCTGTAGAGGTTGGGCTCCTCCGCGCTCCAGCGCTTCACATCCTTGAGGACGGGAAAGGCCCAGGTGCATTTCTGCGCCTTCTTTGAATCCAGGGACGAGCTGAAGTGCGCGTCAAAAACCTGCTCTCCATCCCAGAGCAGGCGGCCCTTGAGCTTGAAATCCTGCGCGTAGTCCGAAAAATTCTCAACGTCTATTTCCACACTGAGAACGCCGTCCGTGTAATTCGATGCGAGCGAGGGCTTGATGAAGATGTCGGCTATCTGCACCTGCGGCAGCGCGAGGAGTTTGACGTCCCTGAATATGCCCGAGAGGCGCCACATGTCCTGGTCTTCAAGGTAGCTGCCGTCGGAATTCTGGTAGACTTCAACCGCTATTACGTTCTCGCCGCGCGATATGAATTCGGAAATGTCGAAGCGCGCCGCCGTGCGGCTGTCCTGCGAGTATCCCACCTTCTTGCCGTTTATCCAGAGGTAGAAGGCGCTGTCAACGCCGCCGAATTCGACGTAGACCTTCTCGTGCGTCCAGGAATCCGGAACGGTGAAGGTGCGGCGGTACTGGCCAACGCCGTTTCTGGAATTTATCTCGTAATTTGAAAAGAGCGGGTTCTCCGGCGCATCCATAACGCGCGGGGTGTTCGCCGCGTTGAAGGGGTACGGGATGTTCGTGTAAAGCGGGTGCGCGTAGCCCAGCATCTGCCAGTTTGAGGGGACGGGAATCTTGTTCCACGAATTCGCGTCAAACTCCTTTTTGAAAAAATCCTGCGAGCGCAGGTCCGGGTTGCCGACATACTTGAAGCGCCACTCGCCGTTGAGAGAGACCTCGTAGGGCGAATTCTGCCGCTTTGAAAGCGCGTCGCTTTCGGAATCGAACACGCGCATATTCGCGCGCGGGGCGAGCTTGTTTATCCTAAAAACCTTCTCATTCTGCCAGTCTTCCGCACCCGAGAGACAGCAGAAGGAGGCCAGCAGCAAATTAGCCAGTGCAAATTTTCTCATACCCAAAATCATGCCGCGCACCCGCGCGCGCCGCAAGCATATTTTGGAAAAGGAGGCGCACTCCGCGCTGAAAAAATTACAAAAAGTAACCTTTTTGCTTTTCGGAGATTGTCATACCCAGCCGCTCCATGACGGCCATCATGTCCTCCCAGACCTGCCTTTTGACGGCGGGGGACGCGTACTGCAAAAGGTATGAGGGGTGGTACGTAATCATCAGGTCGCGCCCCTCGAAAGTCTGCCACACGCCGCGGATTTTCCCGAGCCTGCGCGACGGGTCAAAACCCAGCAGGCCGTTGACCGCCGTGCCGCCGAGGGCCACTATAATCTGCGGGTTGACTATCTCTATCTGCGCCTTGAGGTACGGCAGGCAGTAGTTCATTTCCTGCTCCGTGGGCGGGCGGTTCCCGCGCGAAGTCGGCAGCTCCGGCCGCCAGTTCATTATGTTGCCTATGTAAACGTCTTCGCGCTTAAAGCCCATGGCGGCGATGATTTTTGTAAGAAGCTGGCCCGCCTTGCCCACAAAGGGCTCGCCCTGTATCTCCTCGTCCGCGCCAGGCGCCTCGCCGCAGAAAAACACTTTGGCCTCAAGGCTGCCCACGCCGAAAACGACCTTCTTGCCCGGCTTCACGTGCTCCCTGCAGACGGGGTCCGCCAGCACGAGGTTGCGCAGGAAATTCCATCTGTCCTCCTTGCTTCCCTCCGGAATAACGAAGTCTTTCGGCGCGGGTATTGGCGCTATATGGAAGTCTTCGGAATCGTTTCTCACAAGCTTGGGCGCGGCGGCTTTTGACTGTTTTTCTTTCGGCATATTGAAATCCTCCTGCGTGGCAAATTCTATCTCCGGAACATCGGGCAGTTTTTCAATCTCTTCGGCGACAAGCTCCGCCACGACAGTCATCACCGCCTCTGGCGCGTCGCCCGAAGCAAGCTTCCTCAAAATAGACATAGACTCATCATTAAAGACCACGGACTCCTGCCCCTCGGCCGCAAGACGCTTCATCTCGCGCCTGATAGTCTCTATAATTTCACGCATTCCAAAATACATAAATCCCCTTCCAACCCTTGCAAGCCATTTCCGAGGCGCTAATGGAATTATATATTTGAGGGGATTGCTGGTTTCCCCATACCCCATAGGCAGAACAAGCTCTGAACTTAAGTTGTGCCCAGACTCGTTCTATTTTTTGCTTACTATCTGTTTTGGCTGAACGATTTTAGATGAAGAGCAAGGCGCAAAAAAAGGCCGCGCTGGAAGCGTACAAGTAGTACGTGACCTGTGCGGCCTTTTTGAAGCAACGCCGCTATTCGCGAAAATCGTCAGCCAAAACCTCCTTCAAACGGAGGAGGGACTCGACGTAATAATAGTCCGCATACGAAAGCGGCACGTCGATTTCCGAGTTTCCCGGGAGGTGTCCGGTTCCGTGCATGAGGATGAAATTGTTGTTGGTTCCGGCGGCGGCAAGATATTCCGGGGAGCTGAGGCTGCGCAGCTGCGCGCAGGCGAAGTCGAAATACTTTTCGCCCTCGGCGGAGGGTACGAGCGTACTCAGTTCGATAAGTGCGGAAGCCATGATGGCGGCGGCGGAAGCGTCCCGCGGGGCGTTGGGGATATTCGGGGCGTCATAATCCCAGTAGGGGACTTTGTCTTCGGGCATGCGCGGGTGCGAAAGCAAAAACTTTGCGATGCCGCGCGCCTGATCAAGATAGCGGGCCTCGCCCGTTTCGCGCGCCATCATGGTGTAGCCGTAGAGGCCCCAGGCCTGCCCGCGGCTCCACGCGGAAGCGTCTGCATAACCCTGCCAGGTCGCTTTCAGATGCGGCTTGCCCGTGGACTTGTCATAAGAGACGACGTGGTATGAGCTGAAGTCGTCCCTGAAATGGTTTTTTATCGTCGTATCCGCGTGAGTTTTTGCAATCTCCATGAACTTTGCGTCTCCCGAATTTTTCTGCGCCCAGCTGAGCAGTTCGAGATTCATCATGTTGTCTATGATGACGGGGTACTGCCATACCTCCTTGCGGAAATCCCAGGAGCGTATTGAGCCGACAATCTCGCTGTAGCGCGTGGAGAGCGATTTTGCGCCCGTGAGCAGGATTTTTTTGTAGTCCGGATTTTTCGTGAGGCGGTAGCCGTTGCCGTAGCTGCAATAGAGCATGAAGCCGACGTCGTGGTTGTCCCTGACGTGCTGCACCTTTTCAAGGCGCGCGGTGTAAAGCTCCGCGTAGGCGCGCAAGGATGGGTCCTGCGTGTCCTCGTACAGATACCATAAAACGCCAGGGAAAAACCCGCTGACCCAGTCATAGCAGCTGCACGTGACAAGCCTGCCGTCCTTGACGCTTTTTGGCAGCCTGCCCTCCTTGTCCTTAAGCTCCTCCGCCATCAGTTTGGACTGTTCGACTGAGCGCCTGAGCCCGCGCTCGGCCACTTCATTCATGCTTTCGCGGCCGCCCGCGCAGCCCGCAATCAGAAGGAGCGAAAACACTGGCAGGATTTTATAACAGTGTTTTAAGAAATATTTGTTTTGTACGGTCATGCGTATTTACATAAATATTGCATACTCGCAAAACAAGCATTTACGGACTAAAAATCCATATACGGACATAGCGTAAAAAGCTTACCGCAAAACAAAAAACAGGGGGGATAGTCATTGCGTAGCAATACGAAAGGGGGCACAAGCCCCCTTAGATGGATGGCGGCACTGCCGCCTGCCAAAAGCATTCGCCTAAACGAGCAAGGCAAAGAGTTCGCAGAAAGTCTCCACCACCTGCGCCCCGTTTGAAGAGAGCCTGTTTTTGGGGTGGTGGCCCTGCGCCTTGAGGATGCAGGATATGCCGCAGGCGCGCGCCACATGGAGGTCGTGCACGGTGTCGCCTATCATCACGATTTCGGATTTGTCCAGCCCGAGGGATTCCACATGAGCCTTGCCGAGCTCCACTTTGGACGCGGCGTAAATGTCCCCAAGGCCGGAGATTTTTGAAAAATATCCGGAGATGTTGTGGTGCGAGATTATGGAATCAAGAAAGCTTTTCTCGTAGGCGGAGAGCACGCTCTGCGTGAAGCCGGCGTTCTGCGCGGTTTTCAGGAAGTCCCGCGCGCCGTCGTGCAGGCCGCATTCGTGCCGGCGCGAATTGTAGACGTCTATGAATTCAGCACCGACCTTTTCAAAGGGATGACGCTCAAAGTCGAAGCCTATGGCCTTGTAGAAATCTATGACGGGGAAGTCGAAGAGCCTAAGGTATTCCTCCACCGATATTGCGCGCAGGGCGTATTTTTCAAGCACGCCGTTGATGGCCTCCACGCTCAGCCAAAGGTCGTTGAGCAGAGTCCCGTTCCAGTCCCAGATTATGTGGCGGTACTTCATTATGCGCCCGTTATTTCCCCCGCGAGCTGCAGCGCGGAAGAGGACCTGTTCAAAATGTAGAGGTGTATGCCGGCCACGCGCGCAGCGCGCAG
The DNA here is from genome assembly GCA_031556415.1 of Opitutales bacterium. Classification (GTDB taxonomy): domain Bacteria; phylum Verrucomicrobiota; class Verrucomicrobiia; order Opitutales; family Intestinicryptomonadaceae; genus CALXQW01. The sequence continues at coordinate 10,063 of JAVBSZ010000075.1, forward strand.
CCCGCGTATCTGCCCCCTCGCCCAGTCTATGCCGATTTGCGTGCCCTCGGCGTCGTCCTTCGCATTTCCCAGTTTTTCGACGAGTTCGCCCGGGAGCGACGCGCCGCACATGCCCGCGAAATTCCGGACCTGCGCGAGCGAAAGCGCCGGAAGTATGCCGGCGATAACCGGCCTGTCTATGCCCGCCGCGCGGCACTTTTCCTGGAAGCCGAAAAACTTGGCGTTGTCAAAAAACATCTGCGTGACGATGAAGTCCGCGCCCGCGTCGGTTTTCTTTTTAAGGTTGGCGATGTCCTCGTCCATGGAGGGCGCTTCGGGATGCTTTTCAGGGTAGCCCGCGCAGCCTATGGAGAAGTGCGGAAACTTTTCCTTTATGAAGGCGACGAGTTCCGAGGCGTATTTGAAACCGTCGGGATGCGGGGTGAAATGCGCCTCCCCCTTCGGCGGATCTCCGCGCAGAGCCATGACGTTGCCAAAACCTTTTGCGGCAAAGCGCGAAAGTATGGACCCGATTTCATCCTTTGAATGCCCCACGCAGGTGAGGTGCGGCATCACCTCCATGGAGAATATCTCCTGGAGAAGCTCTCCGTAGTCCAGCGTGCGCTCGCGCGTGGAGCCGCCCGCGCCGTAGGTGATTGAGGCGTAGTCGGGCTTAATCCCCTTCGATATGGAAGAGGCGGAGCGCAGAATCTGGCGCGCGCCCTCCTCCGTCTTGGGCGGGAAAAACTCCACCGAAAACACGGTCTTACCCTCCCTGAACTTGTCGGAAATCCTGTGTGAAAATTTTTCCATTCTCCTGCTTTGCTATAAAATTTCAATAGTGCCCCGATAGCCGTGCGCGTCAAGGGATTAACGCTTGTTTATTTTTTTGGATTTTTCTGCGTTTGTGACGCATTATATTTTTCAACAAATTTCAAAAAATATCTTGTGAAAATCCCCTTCCTGGCGTACCAATGTACGGGAAATTTTTGTAAAAAATATTCAACATGAAAAAGTATCTCTACCTATCAATGCTCCCCGAGGCTTTAATAGCGTCTAACCTCTCCCCCGAGGAGTTCGGCACGTATTATTCCACGGGTGTTTTCAGGCGCAACTGCGGTCAGGCCATCTTTTTTGAGGTCGACCCCGATTTCAAGTCGGAATATCTGCCGATTGACAAGTTTGAGGAGCTCTGCGTTCCGCACGAAGACGGCAGCCCGCACAAGAGCGTGTACCTTTCCGTGTACAGGGTGCTTGAGCACATCCCGCTCAAGAACCTCAAAAACCTCTACGTGGTGACGAGCGACGGCAAGACGCTGGAGCTTACCGCCAAGCCCTTCGTCGCCGACGGCGCAAAGCTTTTCCTATACCAGGATTTGGCGCCCATACGCCCCCGCGTTGTCAGCGCGCTCAACCCGCAGGAGTACATCAAGCGCCTTTCCAGCGAGGACAGACTGGTGCATATAGACAGAATCGCCTTCTGCGACATGAAGCTGGGCGGCTTTGAGAACGACCCCGAAAACGGGCACCTTGACGACCTCCCCTACAAGAACGCCGTCCATTTGAAGGACTGTATCAAGGCGGTTCTCACCAAGGGCAAGCGCAACAACAAGGTTTTCATGCGCACTGTGCACGGCGAAATACTTTACCGCACCATAAAGACGGGCTTCTACGTGGGAGACGCCTCCGGCATGCTCTTCTACCCCATGCCCAGCCGCGATGAGCTTGAGAACGTCCACTACAACTGGTGGCGCAGCGCGCTTGCCGCGTTCGGCGAATAGGCTGAGGCGACAGCGAAAGCAAAACAACCTGCTTTTTTCACAAAAAGTAACAGGATAACTTTATATATAAATCAGGATAGCAAATGAAACCAATCATGTCAATTTTGGCGGCGGCTGAAAGCGCCCCTGAAGCGATAACTCCGGCCTTCTGGATAGTACCGATCGCCTCCATACTCGCGCTCGTCTTCGCGTGGGTCTTCTTCAAGCAGATGATGAAGGCCGACGAGGGCACGGACATCATGCGCAAGATAGCAAGCCACGTGCGCAGCGGCGCATGGGCCTACTTGAAGCAGCAGTACAAGATAGTGGGCGTGGTCTTTGTGGTTATAGCGTGCGTCTTCGCCTTCATGGCCTACGGCCTCAAGGTGCAGAACGAATGGGTGCCCTTCGCGTTTCTGACGGGCGGCCTTTTCTCCGGTCTTGCGGGCTTCTTCGGCATGAAGACGGCAACTTACGCCTCCTCGCGCGCGGCGTGGGCGGCCAACGCCTCGCTTGACAGCGGCTTGAAAGTCGCCTTCCGCTCCGGCGCGGTGATGGGCCTCGTGGTCGTCGGCCTCGCCCTTTTGGACATTTCCGCATGGTTCGTCCTTCTCAACTACTTTATAGACGAGGTTGACCAGCACCACAAGATGGTAATCATCACCACCACCATGCTGACCTTCGGCATGGGGGCGAGCCTGCAGGCGCTCTTTGCGCGCGTGGGCGGCGGCATATTCACGAAGGCAGCCGACGTGGGCGCGGACCTCGTTGGCAAAATTGAAGCGGGCATTCCGGAGGACGACCCGCGCAACCCCGCGACTATCGCCGACAACGTGGGCGACAACGTGGGCGACGTGGCCGGCATGGGTGCCGACCTTTACGAGTCGTACTGCGGCTCCATCCTTGCAACCGCGGCGCTCGGTGCTGCGGCCTACATGGCTGCGGACCCCGCAATGCAGATGAAGGCGATAGTGGCCCCCATGCTCATAGGCGCCATAGGCACCATGCTTTCAATCATCGGAATCTACTTTGTTAAGGTGAACCCGGGCGCAAACAGCAAGCAGCTTCTTGGCGCGCTCGGCAGGGGCGTGAACGTGAGCAGCGTGCTCATAGTCCTGGCCTCCCTCGGCATCCTTTACTGGCTCGGCCTGCCAAACTGGCTGGGCAACTTCGGTTCAATAGTCGTCGGCCTCGCAACGGGCATATTCATCGGCAAAATTACCGAATACTACACTTCCGAAGCGTACAAACCCACGCAGTTCATAGCCTCCCAGGCCAAGACGGGCCCGGCGACGGTCGCCATAGCGGGCATGGGCACGGGCATGATTTCCACCTTCTTCCCCGTGCTCGCGGTGGTCGTGGGCACCATGCTCGCATACGCGTTCTCTTCGAACTTTGACATGGCCAACATCTCCGAAGGCCTCTACGGCATAGGCATAGCGGCCGTCGGCATGCTTTCCACCCTCGGCATCACCCTGGCTACGGACGCCTACGGCCCCATAGCCGACAACGCGGGCGGCAACGCCGAAATGTCCGGCCTCGGCAAGGAAGTGCGCAAGCGCACGGACATGCTTGACAGCCTCGGCAACACCACGGCAGCAACGGGCAAGGGCTTTGCGATAGGTTCCGCCGCGCTCACGGCTCTAGCGCTTCTGGCCTCGTACATTGAGGAAATCC
>JAVBSZ010000024.1:0-5603 GCA_031556415.1 Opitutales bacterium
AGTGGATTAAAAAGCGAAATATTAAAAGCGGCTTCATTGCTAAAAGCCTCCATGTCGGTTTTGTTCCTCGGCAGTGCAAAGCACAGCCTTCCTCTCAAAACACAACAGCATCGGCTTCTCCTGCTATCGCAAAAAAGAAGCACTGTTTTTACACAGTCTTATTATTACGCGAACATTTGTTTGGGATATGGTCTAAGTATTTGTTTATAAAAGAAATAAACTTTGATATAGTCGGCTCAATTGTGTTGACAAGGTTTGCGGCAATTAAAAAATGTTTTTAATTAATTCAATTTAGATTTCATTAGGAAATTCCGTCGCATCATGAATAAACAAGGGAAAATTATTTCTTTGGCGCTAGCTTTCGCCGCATTTGGCACCTCACTCGCGGAAGACACTCCGTACTCCGCGCCGCAGGAAGGCGTGTTTTACTGGGGTATATCCGGAGCGAACGGCAAGCTGCTGACGGATAACGGAACTTGGTTCACTTGGGCTCCATCGGAGGAAGTTGAAGGGGGGGTATACTCTGCTGTCGCTACTCCAAATCTCACCAACGGCACGGCAATTATTGACAGGAAACCTGGAGACACAAACGGGTCTCCCGCGCAGAACGCAACAGGTACGAGCGCCATTAAAATTGACACTCTTTACAATACTAATGCAACAGCTTGGCACCTATACTTTGCAACTTCCGGATATTCGTTTGAAGTCAAAAATCTAATCCAGGATTCTAGCGGGATCTTTAAGTTGAGGTCGGCGGGTGCTTCCACCGGAACTGCCTTCACTTCGACGGGGAAGGTGGAGGTTCTTAAGGGAACGTTGCTTCTTGGCGTAGACGCCGCCGGCGCGGACAGCGGCACCAGCGCCATGGGCCTTAATAGAGTTTCGATGAACAATCTTCTGGTCAATGACGGCGCGAGCGCCACTATAGGCGTCTTCTCTTCCGCAAAGGTTGAGAACCTTGAAATCAACCAGGTCTCCGCAAGCAAAACCACCACCAAGGTGTACATTCTCAACGCCACGGAGTCCAGCGGCACAAAGGTGCGCGGCACTGCGGATGTGACGCTTGGCACGGTCAAGCTTGCCTCAAACGGCGGGGCCTCCCTGTATTTGGGTGATTCCACGGCTGGCGGCGCGTTGAAAAGCCTTTCCATCGACGACTTGCAGGTGAGCACGAGCGTCAATCCCGACGGAGGTTCGGGCGCGGTATATATAAACACGGGCAACTATGTTGCGGGCACCTCAAACCTCGAGAATCCCGACGAAGGCGCCACGGGCCTCATTCTCAAAAAGATTACGCTTTCAAATTCCGGCCAGGCGGACGTCGTTTTCAACACGATGACGGAGGCGGTGATACGCCAGATAGAGGTCAATATGGACACCACTTCCGGAGTGAACACCCTTTTAAGGATGGGCGGAACGGGCCTTTCAACGCTCACGATAGAGGATTTTCTTTTCACGCAGGCCATCAGCACAAACGTTTCCAAATTCGCCAACATAGCCTTTAACCTTCCCGATTATACTTTTGAAACCTCTATCGGCACTTTCAGGATAGCCTCGACCACTTCGGCGGGTTCAAACGTCCGCCTTTCGGCAAGCTCCACCGGCATTATAAATATTGATACCCTCTCAAACGAGGCCGGCTCCAAGGGCGGTTTGCTTCTGAACAGTTCCTCGTCGCCAACCTCGCTGAAAATAGGGGAAGTCGCCTTTGTGGGTGACGACGTTTCTGCCGAGAACACGGTTTTCAACCTGGTCGGCGAAACGACCGGAGTGAACAACGTGACCGTTGACGAGAGCGTATCTTTGGAAGACGGCATGACGGCGAATTTCGGCTCCGCCTCCGTTCTGCTCAACAGCTTCAAGGCCCTCGACGTCAGCCTTACGGGGGCATCCGTTCTCGGCGTCTATGCCAAGACTTCGGAGGTGACAAACGCCTTCATGTCGGCAGGCGCTTCAACCGCCTCCTTCGGGGGAATAGGAAGCAAGCTCACCGACGCCACTTTCGGCAGAGTCAACGTTTCGGGCAAATCCTTCCTCAATGTGTACGCCTCTACGGCAGGAGTTTCGGAGACCTTCACGCTTGCGGATTCCACGGCCAATCTGGGAAATTCCGCAACAGACTCCTACATAGGCACGCTCACCCTCAAAGACTCAAGCATAACATCGGGTTCCACGCTCAACGTTTTCGCCAACACGGTAAATTCAACTGGAAGCTTCCACCTTTCTGGCTCCACGGCAACTTTTGGCACAAAGGGCACGCGCTTAAACAACGCCTCCCTGAATTTCAACAGCCTCACGCTTTCAAGCACTTCATCCCTCACGGCGTATTATTTGGCTATGAACGTGTCCGGGAACATTTCGCTCACGGGCGCTTCCACGCTCAGCCTGGGTACGGTTTCCACGGAAACCGGCTCTCCGACCGCCTACCTGAACAATCTTAACATAAACAATATATCCGTCTCCGACGGGTCCAAGGCGTATGTGCACGCGGCGAATATGAAGATGACGGGCACCGCCAACATATCAGGGACGGGCACCACAGTTCTGTGGATGTCCGGCACTAATGTGGTTTCCATAACGGACCCTTTGGGCTATTACGCCGTTCTTAAAACCATAAACCTTTCCGACAGGGCCAGTCTGACGATGCGCAGGCTTTACAACGGCGCATCGTTCTACGTTGAAAACTTCAATATGACTTCCGCGGAGACATCCGGAACGGGAAACACCTCTTTGGTTTTCGGCTCCAATAGCAACGACATCTCCGATCAATACGGCCTCGCCAAGCTTGATATAGACAACCTCACATTCAAGTCCGCTACGGGCGCGGATACGGGCACGGCCAAGGTGACTGCGTACGTCGTCAACGGCGCGGTCGGCAGCGAAAACTTCAACATAGGCGCCTTGTCCGTCGAGAGCGGCGCAAATGTTGACATGACCATATACGCCAATACGCGCGCGAACAGCGTGAACATTGCTTCAGGCTCCACTTTGAAGCTGCTTATGAATGACTGGTGGAAGAAGTCGGGCGGCGTGGAAGTGGACAGGGCCAAGACCACCTTCTCCGTCGTCAACAACTTCACCTCTGCCGCGAAGGCCCTTGATTTCTCCGGAGGCTCAACCATAGCCGTGGGCGGCAACTTCCTGACTTCGGCCGCGTCTGCGGAAATAAACCTCTCCGCAGGTTCTTCGCTTACGGTCAACGGCAATTTTACGGACACGGGCAGCGCCACCGTGAAGCTTGCGGGCGGTTCGAATTTCTGGGTAAAGGGAGACTTCGCAACGTCGGGAACTTTCAGCTTCCACTACACGAGCGGAACCGGAAACACCGTGAGCATAGACGGCGCAATGAACGTAAGCGGCGTTCTCTACCTTGACGCCAACGGCGCAACGGCCACCCCGAAGAACGTGTCCGTGGGCGGCCTTGTCGGCGCGGGAACCTCGCAGTCCGACAACCGCATATCGACCAGCTCGGGTTATACGGGCGCGCTGTCCACCCTCATTCTTACGGGTGCGGACACTTACATTTACCGCAGCCGCCTGCATGATTTCGGCAGGGGCGATACCGCCGCTGCGGCCGCATTAAGGGCCGGAAAGATCGGAATCACGAAGGATGGAAGCGGCAAGCAGTTCCTCGTAGGCGCGAACTATTACAGGGGAGACACCGTTGTCAACGCGGGTTCACTTTTCATGAACGCCGACGGCGTGGACAATGCGGTTGGCGAAGACAAAGACGGAAACGCCACAGGTTCCGGCCTGGGCATAGGCGCGGTGATACTCAACGGCGGCGAATTCGGCGCGGTGGGCAATGTTGACGCCAGCGGCAATATTACGGCGGTCGGCCTCGTCAAGGCGACGTCTCTCACGTGGAGCAGCGATGCGCGGATAACGGTCTTCATCAGCGGCAAAGACGCGGGCCTCATAGAGGTTGCGGGCGCGGTGCTCAAGGCTTCCACGGACATTGCCGGCGCAAAGTACACCTTCAACTTTGACTTCCTCGGCGAACTGATGATGACCGACGGCATAAGCGAAACCTACAAGATTATGAGCTTTGAGGAGGTCCAGACCAACTTCACGGAGTCGGACTTCGCATATACCACAACGAACGAGCAGATACAGCGCGCCACGTTCAAGATTGAGGATGACGGCCTGTACGTCACCTTCTCCGACGTCATACCCGAACCGGCCGAATACGCCGCGCTCTTCGGCCTCATCGCGCTCTTCTTTGCGGCCCGCCGCAGGCGCAGCGCGAAGAAATAAAATCCGGCGCGGACAAATTCCAAAATTAAAATCCTTCCAAACGGCGGAAGGATTTTTTGCGTCCAGTCGGAGAAGTTTTCCCGCGCCCGGGAAGCGCATGAAATTCCGCGCGGGCGGATTTTGTCTTGACGGAAAAAGCGCCCGCGTCGATAGTTCACGCGTTCTTTAAAATACCGGAGGTTTGGGGCGAATGCGTCCCGCTTGTGCAGGGCCGCCGGAGTTTCCTCGCAAACGGAAACCCGTGAAAATCGGGTGCGGTCGCGCCGCTGTAATGTCCAAAAAAATTTCAATTCAATATCCACTGCGCCTTGCGCGGGAAGGGTGGATTGAAGCGGAGTCTCTCCGCAGACAGAGCCAGAAGACGTGCGCAGGAAATTCAAACAGTTTCGGCTTCCCGCGCAAGGGGCCGCGAAACGCAGGCTCCGGGTTTTCTCCCGAAGCCTCCGGTTTTGCGCGCTTTGCATGGCTCGCCGCCAACCCGCTTCCGCGCGCAACGGTGGCATAGGAAACAAACGCAATGCGTACTTACGCGAACAATGACAGCCAGGATATGAGGGGGCTTTCCGAGTTCCTTCTGGACTTCACAAACGCCCTCATGGGCTCCGGAACGCAGACTTCAAGGGTCTTGCGGAACGTCGAGCGCCTCGCGGAGAATTTTGACTGCAGGGCCGACGTCATCATACTGCCGAAGACGATAATAATGACCCTTTCGGCCGCGGCGGGCGGCGGCAACCCCGTGACGTCGGTGAGAAAGATATCGCCCGCCGTGCCGGATTTCACCGTGCTTTCAAACCTCCGCATACTCTCTTGGGAGGCGTACAGGCAAAGGATGGGGCTGGCCGAGTGCCGCGAAAAATTCAGGGAGGCGACAGGCGTGAAGCGCCCCTCGTGGATTACGACGGCTCTGATTGTCTCGGCAGGCAATGCCGCCTTCTGCCAGCTCTTCGGCGGCCTCTACGCCGTTCCGCTGGTGTTCCTGAGCACATTGGCGGGCTTCTGGGTGAGGGGGCTGCTGTTAAAATCGCGCATCAACATATTCATGGTTTTCGCGCTCGCCGCATTCGTGTCGGCCTTTATTGCGGGGCTGGGCGCGCGCCTGATTCCCGCGGAAGCCGACGTCGCGCTCTCCACAAGCGTGCTCTACCTGATACCCGGGGTTCCGCTTCTCAATTCCATGATAGATCTCATGGACGGGCACGCGCTGGCCGGCTTTTCAAGGCTTACGCATGCAGCACAGCTGATATTGGCCATGGCCTTCGGTCTCTTCTTTTCAACGCTTGTTCTCGGAGGTTCGGCGCTATGATTTCCTTGCTTCTTGCGGACGCCTTATTTGCCGCGATAGCCGG
>JAVBSZ010000181.1:0-9154 GCA_031556415.1 Opitutales bacterium
CCGGCGTCTTGCCGGAGCATTTCGCTTCAAATTCAGCATCGTAATCGAGGAGCTCCGTTTTGTTCCAATGGGAAAATTTCAGCGAACCGTCCTTCTGTATGAGCGGGTACTCCCATTCCACGACGCTGAAATAGAAACCGAATTTGAGGCCGCTGTTTCGGCAGGCTTCCACAAGCGGTTTAATCAAATCTTTGCGCGGCCCCATATTCGCGCTGTTGCGCAAGGTGTAGCTTGAATTCCAAAGGCAGTAGCCCGAGTGGTGTTTTGCGAAGGGTATGACGTATTTCATGCCCGCCTTCTTCGCAGTGTCAATGAGGGCGTCTGGGTCGTAGCGCGTTGCGGTGAAAAGCGGGATGAAGTTGTCGCGCTTGAAATCCTCGCCCCAGTTTTTGGCGTGGTATTTTTTTACGGCGTCCTCCATGTACATATTGTACTCATACCAGTCAGGGTACATCGCGCCCTTGTTCTTTTTGACGTCCCAGCCGGCGACGGACCATAGCCCCCAGTCTATGAACATGCCGAACTTTGCGTCCAAAAACCATTCGGGAACCTTGTGGGAGTCCAAACTTTCGGCGGCGGGCTTGTACTTTCCGTTTTCTATTGCCGCGCGGAATTCTTTCATCGCAAGCGCGGATTTTGCGGAGAGCTTTTCGTAGTTGAGCTCCTGCATTTGCTTTAGCGTGTGCGGGTACGCCTCCGGGACATAGCCCTGCGGGCGCCTGTATTCTGCGGGCGCTTCCGGGATGTCTTGCGCGTAAATGTCCGCGCATAAAATTGAGCAGGCGGCGAGGATGGCAATTTTTTTATTCATCGCATTTGAGATGTTTTTATAATGTCCGTCAGATAGAGTTTTTAAAAAAAATAAGGCAAAGACTGCGCAAGTCAAGCCGCATGGACAGCTTTAAATCTTGCAAAGCCGCCGCCGCTTTTTTATCTCTTGCGCAATTATGAAGGCTTCGTTTTTCAAAGTGGTTTTGTTTGCATCCGCGGCGCTGCTCTCATCCCTTTCATGCGCGGAAAATGCGCACCCGAACTTTCTGCTGATTATAGCGGACGACCTCGGCTGGGCGGACGTCGCCGTAAACAACCCGAAGACTTTTTACGAGACGCCGAACCTTGACGGCCTCGCCAAAAGCGGCGTGAATTTTACGAACGGATACAGCGTGAGCAGCGTGTGTTCCCCCTCGCGCTACGCGATAGAAACTGGCAAATACCCGACGCGCGCGGGGCTCACAAATTTCCTCTACGGAAAGCGTAACGCGCGCTTCGCTTCCGCGAATCTTGCCGAGGGGGTCCCCGCGGGCGATATAACGATAGCGCAGATGATGAAGCGCGCAAGATACTCCACGTTCTTTGCGGGGAAGTACCACCTCGGTTCCGACAAGTCGTGCTGGGCCGACAAAAAAGGGTATGACATCAACCTCGGCGGAGCGGGGCGCGGAAGCCCCGGGAAGGGCGGCTATTTCTCGCCCTACAACAATCCGCGCCTGGAAGACGGCCCTGCGGGCGAATATCTGCCGGAGCGTCTGACTGCGGAGGCGCAAAAATTTTTAAATTCAAAGCACGGCGCCCCGTTTTTTGCGTGCGTGTCATACTACCTCGTGCACACGCCCCTCATGGCGCCCAAGCCGCTTGTTGAGAAGTACGAAAAGAAGGCGAAGGCGCTCGGCCTCAACCCCGAAGGCGAGTACAAGAATATAGAGCAGGTATGGCCCGATGCGGGGGAGCGCCGCGCAAGAACCGTGCAGAGCAACCCGACTTACGCCGCCATGGTTGAAACTTTGGACACCTGCGTTGGAAGGCTCATTTCAACGCTCAAAGACGCAGGGCTTTATGAAGACACCGTGATAATATTTTTCTCAGACAACGGCGGCCTTTCCACGGCCGAGGGCCACGCCACTTCAAACGAGCCGCTGCGCGCGGGCAAGGGGTGGACTTACGAGGGCGGCGTGCGCGTTCCGATGTTCGTCTCCGTTCCCAAAAAGTTTTTGAAAAGTTCTGAAGATAAAAATGGAAGGGCGATGTTTGAATGTCCCGTTCCGGTTTCCGGAGCGGACTTTTACCCGACAGTCTGCGCGCTTGCGGGGATAAACATCGGCCATCCGGTTGACGGTGAGAGCATGGAAAACATCCTCTCAAAAAAGAGCGACGAACATAAGCCCATATTCTGGCATTATCCGCATTACTCCAACCAGGGCGGGATGCCGAGCGGCGGCGTGCGTTCGGGGGACTGGAAGCTGATTGAAAGCTTTGAGGACGGCGCCGTTGAGCTTTACGATATAAGCAAGGACATTTCCGAAACCAGAAACCTTGCGTCTGAAAACCCCAAAAAGGTTGCGGAGCTCAAGGCGCTTCTCCACGCGTGGTACAAGGACGTGGGAGCGGAATTTTTGCAGCCGCTGGGTGAAAATAAAAATCCCTGGCGTCCCGAATGATAATAAGCATCACTTCTTTCTTTGTGAAAGAATGTAGCGCTTCAGGGAAATGTACTCCTGGTTTTCGGGCTCAAGGGCCAGGGCGCTGTCTGCGGCGAGCGCCGCGCCTTCAAAGTCTGAATTTCTGATTTTTGCGACGGAAAGGTTGTACCACGCGCGCGAAAACGCCGGGGCTACTTTGACGCATTCCTCAAGATTTTTCACGGCCCCTTCAAGGTCGTTGACTGCGGCGAGGACGAGCGCGCAGTCATACCAGGCGCGCGGATTCTTTGGGTCTAGCGCCTGCGCCTGGGCGTACATATTTTTGGCCTCCTCAAGTTTGCCTGCGGAGAACATTATGCGCGCGGCTTCGATTTTTACGTCGGAGCTTCCGTGGTCCAGCGTCTGCGCGTGGCGCGCGAAGAAGTCCGCGCCTTCGATGTCGTCGGTGTTGAGCGCCAAGTCCGCACGGCGCAGCGCGCCAGCGGGGGCGTCGGTATTGAAGTTCAGGTACGCGAGCAGTTCGTCAAAATTCTCCCTGGGAGACTCCTTCAAAAACACGCAGCTTGCGTCGACGCGCACTAGGCGTGACGGGTCCTTCAGCATGGGCTGCAAGTCGGCGCGGGCGGCGTCAAGCGGGGCTAGCGCGCGCAGGGCGGCGCTTCTGACAAGCGGGCTGGGGTCTTTAAGATATTTTTTGAGTTCCTCAAAAGTCTGCGGCTGCGAGGCGTAGGGCGCAAGCAGGCTCGTCAGAATTGCGCGCCACGCGGGAATTTCCTCCGTCTTTGCGAGGTGCAGAAGGGTCTGCATGTGCTGCGCGTCAAAACCGCCTTCGTGCGCCCTGTGCACAGCCACGGCGCGCGAGCGCTTGCGCAGCAGGCGCTCCGTCAGATGGCGCTCCGAATACTTTTCTATCATCCAGTCCAAAGTGCGCTCCGGCTTGTCCTTGTCCAGCTGGGTATGGCAGCTCGTGCAGGCGTTGGGGACTTGGATTGCTTTTGTCAGATAAGGGTCCGGCGAGGTGAAGCCGTGGTCGTAGCGCGCGTCTCTTTGCATGTAGTTTGTGCGCGGCATGTGGCACTCCATGCATTTGTCGCCTCCGCGTTCGTCGTGGAAGGTGTGCGCTTTCACGTCGATAGTCGGCGCGCCCTTTATGCCGCGCGCCTCCGGCGCATGGCAGTTGAGGCAGAGCTTGTTGTTGTACGGAACGGCGGCGAACTTGAGAGAGTGCGCGTCATGGCAATCCGCACATACCACGCCCGCGAGGTGCTGGCGGCTCATCATGAAGCTTCCGTACATGAAGTTTTCGCCGAGCACCTGGCCGTCGGCGTAATAGATCCCCGGGGTGTCGGGCAGGATGGGGCGGAAATGGTCGAAGTAGGAATCTCCAAGCCGGAAGGCGTCGGGCGTAATCTGTTCGCGCCTGCTGTGGCAGGATGCGCAGGCTTCCATGCGCGCCTGCGCGCCGGGGCGGCCTTTGAAGGCGGGAGCGGACGGGTCCGCCTTGCGGCAGCTTTCGGGCAGGGCGCTGTGGCACTGCAGGCAGGTTATGCCGGAATCCTTCCACGCGCTCGAATACGAATCCGTCTTGTAATCGTAATTCTTTTTGAAGTCCGTCATGTGGCAGTATGCGCAGTTGGAGTTCCAGTTCATGCCGCGGCCCGACCAGTGCCCCCATTCGCCCGCCTTGCGCTCCTCGCCGAAGACGTCGAAAAACTCCTTCTTGTTCACGTCGTAAGACGCCGAGAGAATCTGGTACGCGCCGCGCGGGAATTTCACCGCGTACTGGACGAGCGGGGATACGCCTATGGCCATCTCCGCATCGTAGACGCTTTTTTTGCCGCCTTCCGAAACTTCCACTTTGAAGAGTTCCGCGTCTTTAAAAAATCTGAATTCCGAATTGAACTCCTTGAAAGCGGGGCTTGCCCAGACTGCGGAGTCTTCCGCGCCTCCCAGCGGTCTGTTGGCGTAAAAATGCATGCTCCCCTTTTCGGAATTTTTGCAGACATCGTGCACCTGCCTGTGGCATTCGATACATGCGCCATTCGGGTTCTGCGGCGCCTGCGCGCTTAGGGATGAGGCGCACATGAAAAAAACCGGAAGCGATATTGCAAATCTCGGAAACATCGGAGTATGACAATAGGAAGGAGCGCGGCCTTTTCAACACAATACTATTTGCCTTGAAAAAATCCCGCCAATGCTTAGCGTCTTGCGCCAATGAAACCTACGCGATATTTTGTGACTTTCATCATCCTCTGCGCCTCGGCGCTTTTCGCCGCGCCGCCGGAGGGAAAGTGGAAGCTGGTCTTCGAGGACGATTTCAATTATGAAAACGCCGCGCTGGAAAAAACCTGGTGGGTGCAGAATTCGTCTTCAAACCACATCCTCTCAAGCCGCTGGCGGGAGAACGTGAAGGCCGAGGGCGGTTTTTTATATCTTCTCAACAGGAAGGAGGCGCGCGGCGGGCAGGAGTGGACAAGCGCGAACATCCGCACCAAGGGCAAATTCGGCTACGGCTATTATGAGTGCCGCTACAAGTACGCGAAGAGCGCCGGCATAAACAACGCCTTCTGGCTCTGCGCCAACAACAGGGAGATAGACGTCAACGAGGGGCACTATCCCAACGAGATAAACACCAACGTGCATGACCGCACGCTGAACCGCGTGGACGAAAAAGGGAACAAAATCCACCATGCGAGCTCTATGGCCATACCCATCGGGGAGCGCGGGCGGCCGGACGCCCACATACAGCTTAACCAGCCCGCGATGATGAAAAAAATCCGCATCACGACCCAGCAGCGCGGCGGGGTGCACATCCGCGAAATCGCCCTTTATGAGGAGGGCGCGAAGGGCTATCCGAAAATCCTTATAGGGGAGAAACCTGAAAAATATTCGCTCGTCAATTTTGCGAAGGGCGCGAAAGTTTCCGCAAGCGGCATCCTCAATGAAACGCGAGGCGGCGCGGATCCGGCCGTGAAATTCGCGCCCGAAAACGCGGTGGACGGAGACATGAAAACGTCTTGGGTTTCGCAGCCGACGGGGGAAAAATTCATAGAGCTGGAGCTCCCCGAAGAGCGCAACATAGCCTGCGTGCAGTTTCTCTCGGGCTGGAAAAGCGCAGAGGTGTGGAACAACTGCCTCACGCAGTACAAGGTTCAGTATTTCAAGGACGGCGCGTGGGCTGACCTCGCCGTGAAAAATCAGGACGATTCAAAGAGAGTGGACCTCTCCGAAGAATTTCACGTCTACGCCTGCGAATGGGGCAAAGACGAGATTGCGTATTACTTTGACGGCAAGGAAATCCGCCGCATAAAAAACGAATGGTTTTACGAGCCCATGCATATCTGGCTCAGCACCGCAATCCTCCTCTGGGCGGGAGACGGCGAAATACCTGAGAGCGCCGACGGCACAAGCATGGTCGTGGACTGGGTGAAATATTACGAGAAGGAATAGGTTCAAAATAAGGAGGCGTATGGAAAAGTTATCTTTGCTTTTTTCGGGTGCGGCTTCGCTTCTGGCGCTGTTCGGATGTTCGGGCGCGCCTGACGGCTTTGCAAACCGCACGGACAAGCCCAACTTCATAGTTATAGTTGCGGACGATTCTTCACCCATGGATTACGGCTGCTACGGGAGCGCCGTGGCGAGGACGCCGAACATAGATTCGCTCGCCACGGGCGGCATGCTCTTCACGCGCGGCTTTGTGACGGCGTCTTCGTGCAGCCCCAGCCGCACATCCATGCTCACGGGCGTGTATCCTTCGCAGCTTGGGCTGGCGCGCAACCTGCATGTCGAACTCCCTGCGGAGTCCGGCCTCACAACGCTGCAGCGCGAGCTTTCTAAGGCGGGCTACTATACGGGAATCTCCGGGAAGACGCACATCGGCAAGTACGCAATATCGCACTTTGAGCGCGTCATACCGCTCATCCCAAAAGACCAGGGCGGCGGCAGCCAGGGCTTTGTGAAGCTGATTTCCGAACGCCCTAAGGACAAACCATTCTTCTTCTGGCTCGCGTCCACAGACCCGCATAGGCCCTTCACAGCGCCCGAATTTGCCCAGCAGTACAACCCCGCAACCCTTCCAATTCCGCAGTTCTGGGCAGACACTCCCGAAACGCGCGAAGACCTCCGTCAGCATTATGGCGAGATAGCGCGCTTGGATTCCTACGTGGGCAAAGTCCTCGCCGAACTTGAGCGTCAGGGCGTTTTGGAGGACACCCTCATAATTTACATAGCCGACAACGGCAGGCCCTTCCCCCGCTACAAAACCACAAATTACGATTCCGGAACCAACGTGCCCTTCATCGCCATGTGGAAGGGCGTTATAAAGGCGGGCAAAATCTGTGCGCAGCCTGTGAGCACCATAGACATAGCGCCGACCTTCCTCGAGCTTGCGGGCCTTGAAATACCGAAGCAGTTTGAGGGTACGAGCTTTGTCAAGACGCTGCAAAACCCCAAGACGCCCTCGCGCGAGTACGTATTCACGGAGCGCAACTGGCACAATTTCAAGGGCTACGAGAGGGCGGTGAGGGACAAGAAATACTCCTACATCAGAAACTACCTGCCGGACCTCCAGACCCTTCCGCCTTCGGACCTCATAGAGTCTCCAACATTCCAGGCCATGTGGGAAAAATTCAAGAACGGCACGCTGCACGCGGGCGCAATGCACTGCTTTGCGCAGCCGCGCGCGGCGGAGGAATTTTACGACCTCGAGGACGATCCGCTTGAAACGCGGAACCTCGCCCTGCGCCCGCAGTACGCTTCACTTGTCAAAAAATATTCCGACGTGCTGGACGCCTGGATGAAATCCACAGGCCAGGCTTTCGACGAGGGCGAACTGGTCGAAGACTGGACCGACCGGATTACCCTCAAACCCAATTCCAACCGCGCTAAGAAGATACTCGTTCCGCTGAAATACCTGCAGGACTGACGGCGGAATGCCATAGCAAACACTTCCGAAAAATCGCCCATTTTGCCGCTTTTTGGTGTTGCGGTTTTGGGGCGTCCGTGTAGCTTTGGCGACTTACTTTTATTTTCGGGCCCCATATTCCGAAAATATGAATATTTAAATTGGAAAAATGATACAGCAACTTTTCAAACTTTTCGCGGGAAGCCATTACAAGCGCTTCTACAAGAAATCGCGCCCCATAGTGGCCAGAATCAACGAGCTTGAGCAGTCTTACCAGCGCCTCACAGACGAGGAGCTTAAGTCAAAAACCGAAGAGTTCAGGCAGCGCTTCAAAAATGGCGAGAGCCTTGACTCCATGCTGCCCGAGGCCTTCGCCGTCGTCAAAAACGCGGCGCGCAGGCTCTGCGGAAGCAAAGTCCTCGTATGCGAGCACGAGCTTGAGTGGAACATGGTGCATTACGACGTTCAGCTCATAGGCGGCATAGCCCTCCACCAGAACATGATAGCCGAAATGGCCACGGGCGAGGGCAAGACGCTGGTTTCAACGCTGCCCCTCTACCTCAACGCGCTAAGCGGGAACAACTGCCACCTTGTGACGGTCAACGAATACCTCGCAAAGCGAGACTCCGAATGGATGGGCCACCTCTTCAGGTTCCTCGGCATAACGGTTGACTGGATTTACAACATGCAGTCTAACGAGGAGAAGAAGAAGGCGTACACGGCGGACATCACCTACGGTACCGCGAGCGAATTCGGCTTTGACTATCTGCGCGACAACGGCATGGCTTCCAGCGCCGAAGCGCAGGTGCAGAACGGCCACTACTTCTGCATAGTTGACGAGGTTGACTCCATCCTCATCGACGAGGCGCGCACGCCGCTTATCATTTCCGGCCCCGTGCAGGAAGAGCGCGAGCCGCCCTTCATGCGCCTCAAGCCCGTCATAGAACGCGTGGTACGCCACCAGCAGAAGCTCTGCAACAAGCTCGCCGGAGACGTCAAGGAGCTTTTCGACAATGACAAGCCGCTTTCCGAAGAGGACATCATCAAGCTCTGGCAGGTGAAGATGGGCATGCCCAAAAACAGGATACTGCGCCAGCTCATGGAGAACGGCGAAATCCTCAAGAAGGTCGACAAGCTAGACATGGAAATGGCTTCGGACTTCCGCAAGAACGACCGCTACAAGTTCAAGGAAGACCTCTACTACACCATTGACGAAAAGCAGCACCAGAGCGACCTTTCCGAGAAGGGCCGCAACGCCGTCAACCCCGACAATCCGGACGCCTTCGTGCTGCCGGACCTTCCCACGGAGTTCGTTGAGATAGACGCCCGCGCGGACGTGGACGCGAAGGCCAAACAGGATTTGAAGCTGAAGGCGGAGGACAGGTTCATAGCAATCAGCGAGGAAATCCACGCGGTAAGCCAGCTTCTGCGCGCGTACTCGCTTTACGAAAAGGACGTGGAGTACGTCGTTGCCGAGGGCAAGGTGCACATTGTGGACCAGAACACGGGCCGCATAATGTACGGCCGCCGCTGGAGCGAGGGCCTGCACCAGGCGGTGGAGGCGAAGGAGGGCGTGGCCATTGAGAAGGAGACGAAGACCTACGCCACCATAACCATCCAGAACTATTTCAGGCTTTACAAGAAGCTCGCGGGCATGACTGGCACGGCGGAGACGGAGGCGCAGGAGTTTCACGACATCTACGCGCTCAACGTCATGGCCATACCCACCAACAAGCCCTGCCAGCGCAAGGATTTCAACGACGTCATTTACAAAACCAGGCGCGAAAAGTACAACGCGGCAATCGAGGAAATTCTGGCGGCGCACAGGCGCGGC
>JAVBSZ010000218.1:0-7652 GCA_031556415.1 Opitutales bacterium
GTCGCCGTCGGGTTGTATATGGTCAGCGTGGCCTTGGGCGCGCCCGCGGTCTGGCTGCCGATGAGGGAGAGCTTGCCCGTGTTGCCCGGATTCGCGTTGACCTTCAAATTGTTTGCGTACAGCACAAGGTGAGAGAGGTTCCCGGAGGATGAGTCTATAACCGTGTTCCCCGTTATCTCAAGGTTGTCAAAATGCTGGCTGCCGCTCATGCCCAGTCTGAGCATGCCTTGAAGGACGTTGATGTTTCCCACCGTCAGATTTGAGAGGTGGCTTGTGATGCTTCCCACGGATTTGCGCAGGCGCAGTTCCGTGGCGCTGTTCTGCGTTATGGTCTCCACGCTCAGCTTCTGACTGGTTGAGGTGCTCTGGTCCGAAACAAAGATGTCGAATATGGTGCTGCCGGTGGGCGTCACGGTTCCGGAATTTTCAATCAGCTTGACAAATCCGCTATTCGTGCTGTTGCTGAGCAGGTTCATCTGGTAGTACGAATCAAAATAGCCGAAGAAGAACCTGGTGCTGGTACCTTCGTTCGTGTTGATGGTGTCGGTAGAGAGATATTTTGTTCCGTCTGCCTTGCAGTAATTGGTTATATTGAAGGCGTTGGTACCCACCGTATTGTTGTAATAATAGTCCGCAGCGCCGGAGGCGGAAGCGAGCGCTAATACTGTTGCGAATGTGACGGGGTATTTAATTTTCATATTTTTCCCTGCTTTCTATTAGGGGTATCGGCTTAGGGGTGCAAGGCCTAATACTCATTTTAAGTACGCTCAGTCTAAAGGACCCCTTCTGTAAGACAAGAAAAAAAAGAAAAATACGCAAAATTTCATTCTATCAGTTTTAAAAGAAATTCATTTTCGAAGTTCAGGCTTATGCGGATGGACTTCTCGGGGGCGTCAAGCATCAGCGAGGCCGAGGCCATGTCGTAAATGATTTTTGCGTTCGCTCCAAGTGCGAAGGCGTTGTTTCCTATAAGTTCCACATTTCCATTTAGATACAGAACACGCTCCCCATTCTCGAACCTCGGCACGGCGTTGTCGGCGCAGACTGCAAAGCGGCGCGAGTTTTCGGAAGTGTTTTCGAAGAAATGGACAGTGAAATTTTTGTAGAAATACGAATTGGTCTTGTAGACGTCCTTTTCTATCTTTGCTGCTTCCGTAGGCGTCAGGCTGTCGAGATAGACGTGCGCGGTGAAGCGTTCAAAGGTGCTGCTGCGCGCCGACGCCAGCGCCGTAGCCGCGTCCGTATAGCGCGTGAGGCTGCGCGCGGCGTTCACGGAGAGCATTAGCCGCCCCGTCTCTTCGGAAATGTGCGAGTACGAGTAATTTTCAATCTCCTCCACATTATTGACATAAGTTGTGGTGCTGACGATTACGGGCGTGTAATAGTAGTATCCGCTCGGGTACCAGTACCAGTCGGCATACCAGGCGCCGTAGTAGTAGCTCGGGCCCCACCAGCAGCTCCAACCGTAGTAGGGACGCGGCGGCGGCACAACGCACGGGCGCGGACGCGGCGGACAGGGGCGCGGACGGTGGCCTCCCTTTATATAGTGGAACGCGAAGCCGCCGACGTTCACGCCTATCGAAAAACGCGGGCGCCCCGCAACGGGAAAGGGACGCACGTTGTTGACGCCGTCAAAGCGCCTGAAACTGGGCGAAGGCGCGGGCCGGCGCCATCCGATGCGCGGAGGCTGAACCTGAGATGAGACGGCAGTCGCGGTAGCCTGAGGGGCGCTGCCGTAACGCCTCGTCTCGCTCTGGCGGTGCGAAAACACGGGCGCGGAGGACGGCCTCTTCGGCGACGCCGGCTGAACCACCCGTCCGGGGGGAACCGTCCCCGGAATGGGCCTTACCGACGGACGGTCATGCCATTGGGTGACCTCGGCCGATGATGGGCGCGACGGAGAGGAGGGCGCAGGCGGCCTTTCCTGCGAAGCCGGAGGCGGCGTGCCCTCCTTCCCCTGCGGAGGCGTGTGCGTCCTTTGCGGATGGCTTGAGCCCGTCTGGCGCGGCGGCTGGTAGCTTGACCTGGGCGAAGAAGGGGCAGGCGGCGTCTCCGCCGAACTCGGAGGCTGCGAGGGGCGCGGCGGCCTGGAGTAAGTCCCGGAAGACGGAGCCTGCGATGGCCTGGAATAATTTCTATTGGCAGAGGACGGCGCAGGCGCCGCCTGCGCCGGAGGGGGGGTGGAATAATTCCGGCTTGGAGCGGAAGGCGCAGGGCGCGGCGCGGGCGCGCTCTGCTGAGGCGGAGGGCTTTCGCGCCTGCTCGAACTATCCGAGGAATCCGACCTCGAAGAAGACGATGACCTTGAAGAAGATGAAGACGCCCTGCCGGAAGAGGAATCTCCGCCGCGGCTCCTTCCGCCGCCGTCGCCGTCTCCACGGCCTCCGCGGGGCGCGGAATCGAGCAGGGATGCCGACAGGAGCATGACCGCGCACACGGCGCAAAGGCGCCTGATTTTTCCGACTAAGGTTTGGCTTGAAAATGTTTTGCTACGTTGCATGGCGTTGTACCTCCTATGCAAGCATAAACCCCCGACGGAGAAATAAGTTTCACGCGGAAGGTTGCGGAAGAAACAAAGGCCCCCTTGCCTGTCAGCGTTTTGACCTGATGAACAGGGAGCTTGCTGGCGGCAGCTCCACGGAGATTTTGAGCGCTTCGGCGCCCGAATTATCCTTCACGGTTTTCCCTTCCGCGTCAAAAACGGAGCCGTCATGCGGGTTCAGGATTTCGAATTTGCCCTTCGAATTCATGAAGATGTCCGCGCTTGTTTTTTCAGAGAAGGTGTTGGCGACGTAGAAGAGGTCTTCGCCGTCTTTTTGCCTGTGCATCACTTTAAGCGGCCTCGCGGTGTCGGCGTTTTTCACAACGTAGTGCGAGCCGTGCGGGAGTATTGCGTAAAGGTTTTTTGCGTCCGCCTCCGCGATGAAGTGCGCCCTGCCCTTCGCGCTTTCGTCCTTTTCAAAAAACTTTTTGACGAGAGCGCGAAGTTCGGCGTCTTTGCCGAATTCTGCGGACTTTTCGGGGAGCAGTCCCGTGAACGCCACAATGCCGCCAGCTTTGTAAAAGGCGTAAATTTTTTCAAGGTTTTTAAGGGACACCGCGCGCGCGCTCGGCACTATGATTGCGGAAAATTCGTTGTGATGCACGCCGTTTTCAAGCTTCAGCTTTCCGTTTTTGACAGAGCATTTGGCGTCCAAAACTTCGGGGTGCACGTACATGAAGTCCCTGCTCAATGAATTGGAAATGATTTTGCCTATCGGTATGTAGTCGCTCTTTTCGAGCTTAACGCCGCCCTCGTAGAACGGCAGCGGCCCCTCAAAATAATGCTCCGCCTGCATCGCGTCTATAGGGTAGAGCACGGCGATTTCCGCGACGGTGCGCGCGTCCGCCTGCAAAAGAAAATTCAGGCGCGAAAGGAACTTGTTGAAGCGCGGCAGTTCGTCGGCGTAAATCGGGTTGCGCACGGAGAGCTCCGGCTTGAACGTCACGTGTTTGTCGTCATACCAAACGGCGTGCGGGATGAGCATGTTGACGCCCTTCACGTACTGGTCTATGGCCGTGGAATAGATTTCGTTCCAGCCTATGTTGCCCATTGCGCCGTAGGTTTCGCTCATAACGTAGCGCCTGTCGTAATTTGCGGCGGCGCTTGAAACCACCTTGCAGTAGTCCTCCGCCGGCCTGTTGCCGCCTATCTTGTCTATGCCGGGAATCTCCTGGTATTTGAAGCACTTCATGAGGTCTCCTGAAGTGCCCACGGGGTTCTCCCTCTCCTCGTTGTCCTGGTGCCCCGTGGCCATCACGCCGTGCTCCGCGCTCCATTCGGATACGAGCTTTGCGTAGGCCTGGGCGTACAAATCTGAACGGAAGGAGAAGAGCGCGCCCCGCGCGGCGGCGGTGTCTTCTCCGATGTCGTACCAGAGCGCGGGGTAAAGAAGCGCGCAGTCCTCGCCGTACTTTTCAAAATACTCCTCGTTGAAGGTGGGCGTCCAGGAGCGGCCGTCTGCGCGGTAGAGCGTGGGCTCGTCGAAAAATGTGGAAACTATAGTGCCGCCGAAATATTTTCCGAAGCGCCTGTAATATTCGTCGTGCACCATTTTTATGTAGGCGCGCGCGGCGTCCTTGCTGAGGTAGTCCATTATGGCGTCGCCGCTGGGAACGCATACGAACTGCATGACCCTCCAGTTTCCCCGCGGCGCTTCCCATAGGAGCTCTCCGTTTGAAATATTTTTTATGAGGTTCACGCGCTCCTTCGTCTTCTCCTCCATTGCGACGAGGGCCATGAGCTTCCCCTCCGCGGAGATTTTCATTTTCACCACATCGCCGCCCTGGACCTGAACTTCGACTTTATCGAGGCGCTTTATCGTCAAATCAGGATGCAGGTTTTTAAAGCGCGTGACGCCGTCGGCGTTCTTCGCGCCCGCGCCGCCGCTCGGGAAGCCGTATTCGTCGTAAAGCGAAAGCTTCATGCCCAGCCGCGCCGCGTTTTCGAGCGCACAGCCGTAAAGGTCAAAATATTCCTCTGAAAAATACTCCGGCTTGAAGTCTTTTCCGAAGGGCAGTATGGCCGCTCCGCCGTAGCCGCAGCCGTCGCGCATCATCTCAAGCTGCGCGGGGATTTCAGCCTTCTCTACGCGCGCGTTGTTCCAGAACCAGAGGGGTATGGGCTTGGCGGAATCCGGCGGGTTTTCAAAGGTTCCGTCCTCGCGCGAGCACGCGCAGAGCAGAAGAAGGCTACAGAAAATCGGAAGAATTTTTTTCATGCGGCGGACGCGTTTTTATTTTTCGCTGTCTATGCGCGGAAGCGGACGCTCCATCTCATGCGCGCTCTCAAAAACCTGGCGCTCCAAAGTGCCGCCATCCTTGCGCGGGGCCTTAGAAATTTCCTCGCGTTCGCTGGATGCGGCGGAGAGCGGACGCACTTTGAGTTCGTAAAAATCGGCATCCACCACCCTCAGTTTTTCGCCCTTTTTTACTCCTCCGGAAACGCTTTGCGCGTCATAAACGGCGCCCTCAAGAACCACCTTGCCTATCGGCATCATGTCCGTTTGCGCAAGGCATTCCTCGCCGACGTGCGCCTTCAGCGGGCTGTCCGCGCTTTCAACATCGTCGGGCTTCGGCAGAAGCCTTTTTCCTATTGACGTTCTGGGCAGCACGTACGCCCATGCGAATACCGCCGCGAGGCCCAGAAACGCGCAGACGAAGGCCGTTACCAGCGCGCTTACGACGCCCATCTGAACCCATGAAACCCACACCGCGGCGGCAAAGCATATCGCCGCAAAAATGCCGAGTATTGCGCCGGGCATTATCACTTCAAGGAACAGCAGAACCGTCCCCACGCATATCAATGTCAGTACGATGGTCATTTGCGTAAATAATCAAGGGCCCTTGCGCTTTACAAGCCAATAAAAATCGCGCCTGCCCACTATCTCCACAAGGCTTCCGCGCTCAATGGCGCTCAGCTCGCTGGACGCGTCGGCAATTTTTCCGTTGAACTCTATCTTCCCGCTTGGGGACAGGTCCGTAAGGGCGACGGCCGAAGAGCCCACGCAGGCGGCTTCTTCGTTCGACAGCGCGGAAGTGTCATAACTCTGCACGGGAATGAGCGTCCTCCAGAAGCCGAAGCGCGGCAGGATTTTTGAGAGAATCCAGAAGAGACCCAGCGCGATGAACACGCCTATGCCGACTTTCGTGAGCGCGCCTATAAGCGCGGAAAAATCCAGAGTTTCGGTTCCGTCAAAGTGGAAGGTTTTAAGCAGTCCCGAAAGCGCGAGCGCCACGGAGAAGAGCATCAGCGCGCCGCCGAGAAGCGCGGGGAACATCCAGCCCAGATAAAAGACGTCGATGCAGAGAATGACCAGGCCGAGGGCGAATAGCACGACCTCCTCGTGCCCCGAAAGCCCCGCAAGATAGGTTCCCGCGAAGACACAGAGCACGAGCCCCACGCCGACAGCCCCCATCACGCCGAAGGACGAGCTCTTAAGCTCCATCATAACAAGCAGTATCCCTATGCCGATTAGCAGTGGGGAAATCAGCTGTATGAATTCGGAAATTTTTTCAAAGAGCGCGATGTCGAACTTCACGAGCTCGTAATTTCCAGCGCCGTAGGCCTGGTTTAAAAGGTCGTTTTCATCCCTGGCTATGCCGTCGGCCAGCAGGTTTTCCCCGCCGTATTTTTTAACGGCCTCGGCCGCGGTGAGGCTCAAAAGCTCTCCCTCCTTTTTGAGGACCTGCCCGTCTATTTCCAAAACGTAGTTCGGGTCCATCATGGCGCGCTGCACCCGCTTTCTGAACTCGTTGTCCTTCCCGTGCACCCTGATTTTTGCGCCCATGAAGGAACTTATCTTGCGCTGCATGCTTTCATCGATGTCTGAGCCCGTGCCCGAGACGGCCTCTGCCGCGCCCATTATGCCGTCTGGCGCGAACCAGATGCGCTTTGCGGCAATGGCTATGTACGAGCCCGCGCTCATGGCCTCCTTGTTGACGTAGCAGAAGGAGTCCCCCTCAAAGCCGCCGACTAGCTCCATGAGCTTGAGCGTGGAGCCCAAATCCCCGCCCGGGGTGTCCATGTTTATGATTACGGCGTCCGCGCCGATTTCGCGCGCATAGTCAAGCGCGCGGGAGACTATGAATACCTTGGGCGTTGCCACCGCGCCCGAAAAGGGGATGGAGAGCGCAACCTTTTTGTGCGGCGCTTCCGCCTGCGCATCGCCGTCCTGCGCGGGCAGTGCGCCGAAGGCGAAAAGCGCCGTAAAAACCAGACAACTGGAAAAATTTTTCTTCATGGAAAAATGATAAAGCGGTTCGCCTCCTCTTGGCAACAAATTACGTCCTCATGCGCGGGCGCCGCCGTCTAATTTTCCGCACAGCATTTTGAGCGCGCAGACTGCGGCCTCCCTGCGGTTCCGGTTGCGCGTTCCGGAAAGCTCCAGCTTTTCGCAGAAAGTTTCGCCGGAAAATTTTAACGCGATGAAGACGGTTCCGGCTCGCGCGTGAGAGTCTCCCTCGCCGTCGACGTAGCCCGTGGAGCTCAGGGCTATGTCCGTGCCGAAATACTCCGCGCATTTTTCCGCCATCTCCCGCGCGCATTCTTCGCTTACGGCGCCGTGGCGTTTTAGCGTCCGCGCGGAGACGCCGAGTTTTTCAAGCTTCACGCGCGCGTCGTACGCAACGATGCCTCCGGCAAAAACGTCGCTGGCGCCCGCAACGCGGACGAAGGAATCCGCAATGAGTCCGCCCGTGCACGACTCCGCGCAGGAGAGCCTTGCTCCCGCATCCCGAAGCGCCGAGATTGCAAGCCTTGCGGAAATGCGACCCCTCACTTCCCGAGTATCCTGTTGAGGGTTCTCTGAGACTCCGCGTTCCTCATCTTGTTGAATATTTCGCGTTCGAGGCGCTCAGTATATTCGGCGCGCTCCTCCGCCTCCTTTGCGTCCATCTCCGTGCGCGCTTTTTTCCAACGCTCAGCCTTGCGCCTGTCTTCAAGCATTCCAGATGTGTATGCCTCCTCGAGCCTGACCACCGCCGCCCTGTTGCCGAGCGCCGCGGCGCGCTCAAAAAGCTCTATCCCCTTTAGGAGATCCGTGCCCAGGCCCAGGGCGCCGGAATAATAGTAGCCGCCGAGCTTGAAAATGTCATCCGGCCCGCCGTCCTTT
>JAVBSZ010000240.1:0-27676 GCA_031556415.1 Opitutales bacterium
GCAGCAAGGTGAAGGAGCTCGACGGCCTCGGCGAACTCACGTCCATGCTCAACGAACTCAGATACAATTCCCTCGATTTCGCCCTCGTGCGCAACAATAAGGACTTCAACATCGGCGTGGAAAAGGCCGACGTCATCATGGACGAACTCATGCTCAAAATCAAAGGCCTTGTGAAGTACGACCCGGACAAGACCATATTCGAGCAGGAGATAGACTTCCCCGCCGCAATGTACGTGAAGGAGGGGCGCATGCAGAAAGCCTTTTCCGCCGTGGGCACGGCCAGGCAGAAATCCGAAATCGAGGGCTATTACGCGGGGCCGTCGTTCAAATTTTACGGCACCCTCCAGAAGCCGGAGAATGACCTGGTCAACGTGCTCAACGGCGCAGGCGGAGCCGCCGGCAGCCTCGGAGAGGCCGCGCGCAAGCTCTTCCAGAAATAAGGCAAAAAAATGAATTCCAAAATTTCCACAAAAGACATCCTCGCCAAAAAGGCGAAGGGAGAAAAGTTCGCCGTCATCACGGCGTACGACGCCATCTTCGCGCGCCTTGCCGACGCCGCGGGCGCGGACATGCTCCTGGTTGGAGACTCCGTGGGCAACACCTTCCTCGGTTTTGAAAGCACGGTGGGCGTGACAGCGGACATGATGCTGCACCACACGGCCGCCGCCGCGCGCGCAAACGCGAAGGCGCTCCTGGTTGCCGACGTTCCCTTCGCAATCGCCGCGCTTTCGGACGACAGGCTCATAGAATTCTGCGCCTCGCTTCTGCGCGCGGGGGCGCAGGCCGTCAAGATCGAGGGCGGAAAGGAGGCTGCCGGAAAAATTGCAAAGCTCACGCAGGCGGGCGTACCCGTCATAGGCCACATAGGCCTCAAGCCGCAGCTGGTGCTGCAGCTGGGCGGCTACCGCGCCTTCGGCAAAACGCAGAACGAAAAGGAAATCCTCCTTGAAGACGCAAGGGCGCTTGAGGAGGCGGGGGCCTTCGCAATGCTTCTGGAGCTGGTCAAAGAGGACGCGGCGGCGGAAATCACAAGGGCCCTGCGCATACCCACGATAGGCATAGGCTCCGGAAAATTCTGCGACGCGCAGGTGCTCGTCTGCACCGACATCCTCGGCCTTTCATCGTACCAGCCCAAGTTCGCCAAAAAATATGCGGACTGCGCAAAGACCGTGCAGGACGCCTTCAAAGGCTTCGTGGACGAAGTGAAGACCGGAAAATTTCCGGAATAAAACAGCCATGCACAGCGCAAAAAAGTACAGCGTTAAGAAGTCTTCCATACACGGCAGCGGCGTCTTCGCCGCAAAGGACATCGCGGAGGGCGAGTATATACTTGAATACCTCGGCGAAAGGATTTCCAAGGAGGAATCGAACAAACGCGGGCTCGCGCGCGAGGAATACGCGCGAAAGACCGGCGACGGCGCCGTGTACATATTCGAACTCGACGACGATTTCGACATTGACGGCAATGTGGATTACAACGACGCGAAGTTCATAAACCACGCCTGCCGCACAAACTGCGAATCCCTCTCGGAAGACGGGAAAATCTGGGTGATTGCCACGCGCGGCATCAAAAAGGGCGAGGAGCTTCTGTACAACTACGGCTACGCGCTGGAGCACTTTTTTGAGCACCCCTGCCGCTGCGGCTTCCCCGAATGCGTAGGCTACATAGTGGCCGAAGGCGACAGGGTGAAACTCAAGAAAATCCTGCGCGGGCGCAAAAAGAAAGCCGACGGAAAACTCAAAGCCTGAGAAGCGCCGCGGCAACGCCTTCTGCCGCCCGCGCGCTGAAATATTCCACGCTGCCTTTTGTGGCGGCCGCGCATTTGGGCTGCGTTTCCGGATTCAAAAGCTTCTCCACGCAGGCGTCAATTTCCGCCGCGTCCGCAGCCTCAACACCGGCGCCAAATTTCCCGCAGAGAAGGGACGCGTTCGTTCCCCTGGGGCCCAGATACAGTATGGGCAGGCCGAACGAGGAATAGCCTGAAAACTTGCTGGGCGAAACAACCCCTTTGAATTTTTCATCGAGAATCACGACGCCGTAGTCGAAGGCGTTTTCAGCGTAAAATTTCCCCATGTCGGAATAGTTTTTGATGAAGGCGTGGGCCTCAAACTCGGCGCCGGCGCGCGCGGCAAGGGCTTCAAGCCTGGCGCGGGAATGCTCCATCCTCCCGCAGTAAGAGAGGTGCGTGCGCGTGCGCGCGGAAAGCTTTTTCAGCAGGATTTCAAAATTCTCAGTCGGGTGCGCCTCGCCAAGATTTCCGGAGTACAGAAATTTTATGGGGCCTGACGGTGTTTTTTTTGCGAGGTCAAAAAAATCGCATTCGGCGGCGGGAAAAGTCGGGCTGATGAGCGTCTTGGCGCCTTTGAAGCGCTTTTCAACAAGCTCCCTCATGGCATCGTCAAGACAGACGAACAGGCGCGTCTTCCCGACCGCAAACCTGTCAAACCACGAAAAAACGCCCCAGATTTTCCTCATAAGCGAGCCCTCCTTCGCCGTGCGCTCCCCGAAAACCGGATGGTAGTCCATAAGCCATACCGCCGTTTTACGCCCGAACACCCAGCCCCAGAACACGTAGGAAATCTGCATCATGGGCGGAGTGGTCCTTACGAACACGCAGTCGGCGCGAGAAAAAAGGATTTCAAAGGGCGCGGCTAAATGCATCCATAGAAAATTTGCGACGCGCCTGAAGCCGGTGCCGCCGGAATTGTAGGCGACGAAGAGCCCCCTTGCCGCAGAAAATCTTGCCGACGCATCCGCGCGCTCCATGCGCGCGCGAACTTCCGCCCACAGAAAGTCCTTCCTTTCGGACGGTTTCGCATCCGCCCTGTCGGCGTACTCGAACACGTATAAAAATCTCCTTGTTCCGTTTTTCATGTGGGATGCAGGCGAACGCTATCACGTTCTAAGAGAGGACGACGCGGACTCCTTAAGAAAGCATTCGTAAGCGTGCCTTACGCCGGAGCGGATATCGTACTTCGGCGCCCAACCGAGCGAACGTATCAGCGCGGTGTCGCAAAATTTCCTCGGGGTGCCGTCGGGTTTTGAAAGGTCGTTCACCAGCTCCCCCCCGTAGCCGACCGTCTCGGCGACGATTTCGGCGAGGCCGCGTATGGACACCTCTTCACCGCTGCCGAGGTTCACCAAATCCGGAGGGTTGTCCAAATTCAGAAGGTGCAGGCAGGCCGCGGCGAGGTCGTCCACATGGAGGAACTCGCGCAGCGGTTTGCCGCTGCCCCAAAGCTCCACGCGCGGGAGGGCCGAAAGTTTGGCCTCGTGAAAGCGGCGTATCAGCGCCGGCAGCACGTGAGAATTTTTTTCGTGGTAATTGTCTCCGGGGCCGTAAAGGTTTGTGGGCATGGCGCTGTGGTAGCACAAGCCGTACTGCCTGCGGTAAAATTCGCAAAGTTTGAGGCCGGCAATCTTCGCAACGGCGTAGGACTCGTTGGTTTTTTCAAGATCCCCCGTGAGCAGCGCGCTTTCAGGAATGGGCTGCGGGGCCATGCGCGGGTATATGCAGGTGCTGCCGAGAAAGAGAAGCCTCTTCACGCCGGCGTTGCGCGCGGCGCGCACGCAGTTGAGGGCTATTGCGAGGTTCGCCTCAATGAATTCAGCCGGGTAGGCGCTGTTCGCGTAAATCCCCCCGACTTTGGCTGCGGCGATAACGGCGACATCCGGCCTCTCATTAGCGAAAAAATTTTCCGTTTCACTCTGGCTGGACAAATCGAGCCCTTTATGCGGACGCAGAACCAGGTTTTCAAACCCTGCGGATTTCAGGGCGCGCACGAGCGCGGAACCCACCATGCCTGAATGCCCCGCGATGAAAATTTTATCCGAACCATTCATTTTTCCGCTTCTGCCAGCTTGAAGTCCGCATCCGTCATGATTTCGACGAGTTTTTTGAAGGTGGTCTTGGGCTCCCATCCAAGCTCCCTCTTTGCCTTGGCCGGATTTCCCAAAAGCAGGTCCACTTCCGTCGGCCGGTAATAATTCGGGGACACTTCCACAACGGCCCTGCCCGTCTTCCTGCAGAAACCCTTCTCGTTCTCGGCCTCTCCGCGCCATTCAATGTCAATGCCAAGATGCGCGAAGGAAAGCTCCACGAATTCGCGCACGGTGTGCGTTTCGTTGGTCGCAAGAACGTACTCTCCGGGTTTGTCCGCCTGCAGGATGCGCCACATCCCCTCGGCATACTCGGGGGCGTAGCCCCAGTCGCGCTTGGAATCCATGTTGCCGAGGACTAGCTTGTCCTGAAGCCCGAGCTTTATCCGGCCCGCGGCGCGCGTTATTTTGCGAGTGACGAAGGTTTCCCCGCGGCGTTCAGACTCGTGATTGAAGAGTATCCCGTTTGACGCAAAGATGCCGTATGCCTCCCTGTAGTTTATGACAATCCAGTACGCGTACTGCTTGGCTACGGCGTAGGGGCTGCGCGGATAAAACGGCGTCGTCTCCGTCTGCGGAGTTTCCTGCACAAGGCCGTAGAGTTCCGATGTGGAGGCCTGGTAAAATTTGGTTTTCCCCACGAGGCCGGTTTCTTTGACCGCGTCAAGAAAGCGCAGCGTGGCTACGGCGTCGACATCGGCTGTGTATTCGGGCACTTCAAAGGACACCTTCACGTGGCTCTGCGCGCCGAGGTTGTAAATTTCATCCGGCGCGGTCTTCTCAAGTATGCGGTTGAGGTTTGAAGAGTCCGAAAGGTCCCCGTGATGGAGGACGAACATGTCGGCTATGCTCTTTTCATTGTAAATATGGTCTATCCTCTGGGTGTTGAAGGAGCTGGCGCGGCGTATTATGCCGTGCACAGTGTACCCTTTTTCTATTAGCAGTTCCGCAAGATAGGAGCCATCCTGCCCCGTGATGCCGGTAATAAGCGCCGTTTTGCTCATGATTTTTGAAAAGTTGTTTTGATATTCCTAAAAACCTAATACATCTGAAAGAATTGTGTAAAGACAATAAGCCCTGGGCAAAATCAGCGCAAATAAGCCTTTGCCAGCGCCTTCTCCACGTTGGCGGGCACGAATGACTTTATGCGCTCCGGCGAATATTGCGCGACCTGTTTTATCATCGTGGAGCTCGTGTAGAAATACAGGTTCGAGGGCATCAGGAATATGGTCTCAATTGAGCTGTCCAAATGCCTGTTCATCTGCGAGAGCTGGAACTCGAACTCGAAGTCCGAAACAACGCGCAGGCCGCGTATGAGCGCTACTGCGCCCGCGCTTTTTGCGAAGTCCACCGTAAGGTTTTCAAACGCGCAGACGGAGGCGTTCGGGATGTCGGCAAGGTTTTCCGATATCAGGGACATGCGCTCTTCAAGGGTGAAGAGCGGGTTCTTCAGCTCGTTTGACGCCACGGCTATTATCACCCTGTCAAAAAGACTGCACGCGCGCCTGAGCACGTCCAAGTGCCCGAGCGTGACGGGGTCGAAAGTTCCTGGATACACCGCTATTTTCATTTCGTCCGCAAAAATGTTGTTGCAATAGAGTCTTAATGTTTCTGGAATGGAAGCAATACTATTCCGCCCGATGAACCTGCCCAATTTTTTGACAGTTCTGCGCACGATTATGAGCGTGGCCACGGCCGTCCTGCTTTGTTTTGACGGCTTTTTCATGCCGACTGCGGCCTTCGCCCTCTTCTTTTTCGCGGGCATTACGGACTGGCTTGACGGGCACATAGCCAGAAGCCAGAATATCGTGACGGTGTTCGGAAAATTCATGGACGCGCTGTCCGACAAAATCATGGTGGTGGGCCTGCTCATCGTGCTGCTATCGCTCGGCATGTACGAGGGATGGACGATTTTCGCGATGTTCTGCGCCCTCTTCACCGTCATGCGCGAGTTTTTTGTAAGCGGCGTGCGCATGATTGCGGCCAAGGAGGGCGTCGTTCTAGCGGCGGAGACGATGGGCAAATACAAGGCCGCGCTCCAGATGCTTTCCATAGGCGGCGTGATTTTTGCGCGCGCGCTGAAGATAGATTTCGGGCTGGACGCGGACGTCTGCGGTTTCTTTTTTTACGCGAGCATGGCGGCGCTTACAATAGCAACGGCGCTCTCGTCGTGGTCCGGCGTAAACTACGCGCTGCGCTACGGCTACCTTTTTAAGGACTGAATCATGGACGATAAAAACCAATTCTACCCCTGGCTCAAGGCCCTGCCCGCGGACGCGGCGGTGGGCATAGCCACCCTCGGCATACTCGGCAAAATGAAGGCACCGGGAACCTGGGGGAGCGCGGCGGGCGTAATCTTCTACCTTCTGGTCATGCAGTTTTTGAGCCTCGGCGCCTACCTCGTGCTGACGCTGCTGCTAATTTACCTCGCAATAGGAATCTGCGGCGCGGCCGAAAAGCGGCTGGGCATAAAGGACCCTGGCATGATAATCCTCGACGAATTCGTCGCCATACCGGTCTGCTTCATACCCTTCGCGCTCCTTGCCAACAACATGAACATAGGCTTTGTGATAATAGGCTTCTGTCTCTTCAGGTTCTTCGACATAAAAAAGCCCTTCGGAATAAAAAAACTGCAGGAATATGAGGGCGGCTTGGGCTGCGTGATTGACGACGTTGCCGCAGCCGCGTGCACCTTCGCCGTTCTCGTGGGGCTTTCCGCGCTCAACGTAATAACGGGGCTTTCGGAAAAGGCCGCGCAATAATTTTCAAAAAAAGCTTGCCAAACATTCCCCCCTTTCTAACTTCTTTTCTTTCTTTTGACGGACCGCTAGCTCAACGGTAGAGCAGTTGCCTTTTAAGCAATTGGTTCGGAGTTCGAATCTCCGGCGGTCTACCAAAATCCTCTGACTTTGCCGCGGCCCTTTGGCCGCTTTTCTTATGCGCCGCAGCCGAACGGCCCTATTTCAAACCGAGCAATTCCGGAAGCGCGAGGGAGAGCCAGGGGATGTACGTGATGATGAGCAGCGAGATTATCATGGATATCACGTAGGGTATAAGCTTGAGCGACACCTTACCTATGTCCGTATTGCCCACGCTGCAGCCGACGAAGAGGCAGGTGCCCACCGGCGGCGTGCACAGGCCTATTGAGAGGTTGGCAATCATTATGATTCCGAAATGGATGTCGTCTATGCCCAGCGAGCGCGAGATGGGCAGGAAGATCGGCGTGAAGATGAGTATGGCTGGCGTCATGTCCATGAAGGTGCCCACCAAGAGCAGTATGAAATTTATGATGAGCAGCAGCGCCACCTTGCTCGAGGCCAACCACAGCAGGCCCTCGGCGATCTGCTGCGGGGCGTTTGTCATGGTCATAATCCAGCTCATGGCCGTTGAGGCCCCGACTATCAGCATGATGACGGCGGTCGTCGTAGACGCGCGCGTGAGGATGTCGAAAATCTCCTTGGCACTGAGCTCCCTGTAAATTACCACTTCCAGCAGCAGCGCGTAGGCCACCGATATCGCCGCCGCCTCCGTAGCCGTGAAGACGCCGCCGAGTATGCCGCCCAGTATCACGACAATAAGCATGAGGCTTAAAAACGCGCGCTTGAATGTGCGCCATATCAGGGGAAGGTCGAACGCGCCTTCGGCCTTGAAGCCGCGCTTGCGCACGTAGAGTAAGGACACGCACATCATGCCTATCCCAAAGAGTATTCCGGGAAGCACGCCCGCCATGAAAAGCGCCCCGATTGAAACGCCGCCGGCCGCCACGGAATAGACTATCATGGTGTTGCTCGGCGGTATGAGCATGCCCGTCGTGGAAGACGTGACGGTGAGCGCCACGGCGAAGTCTTTTCCGTATCCCTTCTTGTCCATCTGCGGGATGAGGAAGGAGCCTATGGAGCTCACCGCGGCCGCGGAAGATCCGGATATGGCGCCAAAGAACATGCACGCAAGCGTGTTGACGTAGGCGAGCGCGCCCGGAAAGCGCGCAAGGCAGGCGCCCGCAAATTCTATCAGGCGCATGGCCATGCTGCCGCGCCCCATTATCATGCCCGAGAGAATGAAAAACGGGATGGCAAGAAGCGCGAAGCTGTCTACGCCGTGCGCCATCGAGGTTGCGACGATTTCCGCGGGAGCCCTGCCCGTGGCCAGAATCGCCACCGCGCTTGAGAGGGCTATGACGCAGGCTATGGGGGCCGCCGTCATGATGAGCGCCGCGAAGGCGAAGCAGAGGATGAGGAATTCAGGGCTCATTTCGCCTCCCCCTCTTCCTTCTTGAGGAAGACGCCAAGGAGGCTCTCAAGCGTGAAAGACAGCGCCATTATTCCGCTCGCCGGAACGCAGAGGTAGACCTGCCACATGGCCACGTCCATGCTCGAAAGCATGTTGGCGGACTTCATAGAAGTGGAAATAAGAAGGCAGCCGCCGTACACCATTATGCCAGCAAGGAACACTATAGTGAGCATGTGTGCGAAGACGGAGCAGAGCTTCTGCGCGGGCTTTGAAAACTGCAGGTGCAAAACGTCCAAACCTATGTGCGCCTTTTGCGCGAACGCGTACGCCGCGCCAAAAAACGTTATCATGATTAGCAGCATGCGCGCGGCCTCGTCCGTGAACTTGGCCTGCTCGCCGTAAATGTAGCGCGTAACTATCCCCCAGAGGACGACGGCGCAAAGCAGCGTGAAGACCAGCGCGCAGACGCAGGCTAGAAGCTTCCGCAGCGCGGAGTTCGCCGTGACGAGGGTTTGGTAGATGCTTTGAAACGGCTTCATCTATTTTGCGTTTTTGATTTCTTCGGCGAGCAGCCCGTTTTCCGTGCCCCTTATCCTGTCGTACATTTTCTGCGTCTTTGCGGCGAATGGGGCCTTGTCCGGAGTAAATATAGCCACGCCGATTTTTCTGCTGTGCTCCATGCCCTCCTCAGTGCGTTTCTTCCAGAGTTCGCGCTGGATTAGCGAAGACTCCGCAGCCGCCTGCCTAAGCCACGCCTTCTGTTTTTCGTTCAACCCGTCCCATGATTTTTTGCTGATTAAAAGGACGTCGGGCGTGCGCGTGTGCTCGTCTACCGTGAAGAATTTGCAGATTTCACCGTGCGCGCCGGAAGTGAAGGAGGGGAAGTTGTTCTCCGCGCCGTCCACCACGCCCTGCGCGAGCGCCGTGTAAAGCTCCCCGTTTGCAATCGGCGTGGGGGACGCTCCGAAGCACGACACCAGGTCCATCGCGATGCTCGAATTCATAACGCGTATCTTGAGGCCGACAAGGTCTTCGGGCGTCTTAATCTGCTTTTTCGTGGTGTAAAATGAGCGCGCGCCCGCGTCGTAATAGCAGAGCCCCACAAGCCCCTCCTTTTGCGCGAAGTTCAGAAACTTTTCGCCGAGCGGGGAATTGAGCACGTTCCAGTAGTGAGTCTCGTCCCTGAAAAGGTACGGCATGTTCATGGTCTGTATCTGCGGGACGAACATCCCCACGCTCGCGGTTGACGCCTTCGTCATGTCGAGCGAGCCGTTTTTGAGCTGCTCTATGCATTTGATTTCGTCGCCAAGCGGGCCGCCTGAATAGATGTCTATGGAGAACTCTCCGCCGGAGAGCTCTTCAAGCCGCGCCTTCATCTTTTCCATTGCTATCTGCACGGGGTGCGTGCTCTCAAGCCCGTGCGCGAGCTTCAAAACCTTTCGCGCCGCCGCGCCGCCTGACCCCGTGAAGCCGCCAAGCTTCAGCGCGAAAACGAGTGTGACGATGAGCGCGCCGGCCATGAGGCCGAGGATGAAAAATGAACTTTTGTCCTTCATAAAGATATAAGGTTGTTTCAGCTTTTGCCGAGCTCCCTGCTCAGCTCTTCGGCGATTTTCTGCACGGTCTTCGCCATCGCGGGGATGTGTTTTTTTTCAAAGCGCGAAGCTGGCGCGGTTATGCCGAGCGCGGCGACTACCGCGCCGGTTTTGTCGAACACCGGAGCGGCAAGGCAGCGCACGCCCGGGTGGAACTCCTCGTTATCCAGCGCGTAGCCGCGCTTTTGCGTGAGCTTCAGCTCCTTCGCAAGCTCCTCGCGGCTTGAAATGGTGTGCTCCGTGCGGCGTTCGAGTTTTATTTTGGAGATGGCGCCCGCGTCCTCGTTGAACATATTGGCAAGCAGAACCTTGCCGGTGCCGGAGCAGTACATCTGCACTATGGCCCCCGCGCGGCTCGTCGCGTAAAGCGGAAGCGGGCTTTCGCACACGCGCGCGATGAGAACCTTGCTGCCCGCGTACACGCCTATGTGCGAGGTCTCCCCCGTCAGCTGCGTGAGGCGCGCAAGGTGTTTGACTGCGGAATCAGCAACGCTCACGCGCGCGCAGGCGCATTCGCCCAGGCTGATGAGCTCCGGCCCCAAAGCGTACTTGCCGTCCTCCTTCGTCATGAAATTCTGCGCGGAGAGGGTCTCCGCAATGCGGCGCGCCGTAGTGCGCGGTATCCTCATGCCCTTCGATATTTCAGAAACGTTGAGCGCGCGCCCCTGGCCCTTCAGGTGCACGAGTATGCGGCAGGCGTTTTTGAGGTTGGGTATGGTGTAGTCGGGCATTGCGAAAGCGTTCGGGTTTTTTATTTCAGATATGGCACCGCATTGGAAGCCATTAACGGACAGTGTGTCCAAATACGGACAGCGGTGTCAAATATAAACTTTTTGCCTTTACTATGCCGCGCGGGACTACGAACATCGGGGCATGAAGAAAAAATACATGCCCTGCGCCATCGCGGCAAAGCGGATGGACTCCGCCGAACTTCGCGAAAATTTTCTGATAGACGACCTGTTCGCCCCGGGCAGGCTCGACATGTACTACACGGACTGCGACCGCGCCGTGGTGGGCACCGCCTGCCCGCTTGCGGAGCCCCTCAAACTCTCCTCCGCCGACGAGCTGCGCGCGGAATTCTTCTGCCAGAGGCGCGAACTCTGCGTCCTGAACATTGGCGACGAAGGCTCCATAAGCGTTGACGGCGCGAAGTATGAAATCGGCAACGGAGAATCCCTCTACATAGGCAGGGGGTCGAAGGAAATCGTATTTGAATCCGCCGCAAAATACGCGCATGCGGAATTCTATTTCGTGTCATACCCCGCCCACAAGGAGTACCCTACGGCGAAATCCGCAAAGGGCGAAGGCAACATGCTGCACTTGGGAGAGAAGGCCAAGTGCAACGTGCGCACGATAAACCAGGTTGTGTGCGAAGGCAAAATCCAGAGCGCGCAGCTTGTCATGGGCCACACGCACCTTGAAGAGGGCAGCACGTGGAACACCATGCCCGTCCACACGCACGAGCGCCGCAGCGAGGTCTATATGTATTACGACGTCCTGCCCGAAGAATGCGTCTTCCACTTCATGGGTGGACCGCAGGAGACGCGCCACATAATTGTGCGCAACAAACAGGTTGTGCTCTCGCCCTCGTGGAGCATACATTCGGGATGCGGCACGCGCAACTACTCCTTCTGCTGGGGCATGGGCGGCGAAAACCAGCGATTTGACGACATGGACGGCGTGAACATGGGAGACCTCAAATGAGCGTTGATTTCCTCAAAAGTTTTTCGCTGGAAGGCAGGGCCGCGCTCGTGACCGGCTGCAGGCGCGGCATAGGCTACGCCTTCGCGGAAGCCTTCGCGCAGGCGGGCGCGGACGTCGTAGGCGTCTCCGCAAGCCTTGAAGAGGGCGGCGGCAAAATCGGCGAAGCCGTGCGCGCGTGCGGACGCAAATTTTACGCCTACACTTGCGACTTTTCAAAGCCCGGGGCCGTTTCCGAATTCGCGCAGAAAGTCCTGGCGGAGCATGGAACGCCAGACATCCTCGCAAACAACGCGGGAACCATAATGCGCGCGCCCGCCGCGGAACATTCCGATGAATTTTGGAACGAGGTCATCAACGTCAACCTTAATTCGCAGTTCATGCTTAGCCGCGCAATAGGCAGAGAGATGCTCAAGCGCGGAAGCGGAAAGATAATCTTCACTGCGTCGCTTTTGAGCTTCCAGGGCGGCGTCAACGTGCCGGGCTACGCGGCGAGCAAGGGCGGCATAGCCCAGCTCACAAAAGCCCTCGCAAACGAGTGGGCGAAACACGGCGTCAACGTCAACGCGATAGCCCCGGGGTACATTGCCACAGACAACACCTCCGCCCTCCGCGCGGATTCTGACCGCAGCAGACAGATACTCGAACGCATCCCCTCCGCGCGCTGGGGCACGCCCGAAGACCTCAAGGGCGCGGCGGTCTTCCTCGCCTCCAACGCCTCAAACTACGTCAACGGAGAAATTCTCACAGTCGACGGCGGCTGGATGGCCAGATAGCTTTTTGCAGGCGCTAACAGCGCGTCTTGCGACTCACCGCGTAGCGGCTTCAAAAAACGAAGGTTTCGATTTAGGCGCAATATTCACGCAGCTATGCGCCCGAATATTACGCTTAGAATAAAAGTTGCGATTTTGGATGAAGAACGAGGCTTGCGAAGTGCGCGCGGGTGCGTAGCGTACCCAGATGCACGTAAGCAGTCGCGCGCGCGAAGCAAACGGAGTTGTTCGCCAAAAGCGCAATTTTTATAGGGCGAATTCGCCGCGTTCGTTGGTGCGTATGCGCACGGCCTCGTCGACGGGGATGATGAAGATTTTGCCGTCGCCGATTTTGCCGGTGTAGGCGGCTTTGACGATGGCTTCCACAACCTTGTTGGCCATGTCCTTTGCGACGACGATGTCGACGACGATCTTGGGGAGGAGCTCGACGGTGTATTCGCTGCCGCGGTAGATTTCGGAATGGCCTTTCTGCCTGCCAAAGCCCTTGACTTCCGTGACGGTCATGCCCTCGATGCCGATTTCGGCGAGGGCTTCCTTGACCTCTTCAAGTTTGAAAGGTTTTATTACTGCTTTGACTAGTTTCATTCCGGGTATTCTTTTGGTTTGCCTTGGAAATTCAAGATTTTATTTTTTGTGCGCAGAAATGGATTTGAAAATCAGGAATTCGGCTTTTGACAAAGCGCGCGCGCTGGGCTTTTCCGCGGCGGCGGCGTGTTCGCCTGAAGCCTTTGAAAAGGGCGAAACGTAGAGGTTCAGCGCGTGGATGGAATCGGGCCGCGCGGACCGCCTCGGCTTTCTCGCGCGCGGGATTGAAACACGTTTCGACCCTAAAAAACTATTCCCAGAGGCGCGCACCGCGCTGGTTTTCGCGGCAAACTTTTTTCGGGAAAGCGCGGAAAGGCGCATCGCGCTTTACGCGCAGGGGAAAGACTATCACGAAGTTCTCAAGGCCAAACTTGAAGAGATTTCCAAGCTTCTGGAAAATTTCGGCGGAATACAGAAAATCTGCTTGGACGCCTCCCCCATCGCCGAAAAGCTTCTGGCTGCGCGCGCGGGCCTCGGCAGCATAGGCAAGAGCACGCTGCTCATCAGAAAGGAGAACGGGCCGTGGAGCCTTCTGGGAGTGATACTGACGTCTTTGGAACTTCCCACTGACGCCGTAAATGAAGCCTCCCTGCCGCGCTGCGGAAGCTGCACAATGTGCCTGGACGCCTGCCCTACGGGCGCGCTGGATGCGGAGCTGGGCCTCGACGCACGCAGGTGTATTTCAAACCTGACCATAGAGCGCAGACGCGAAACCCTGAACGCCGAAGAACTGACGCTTGCGGAGGGAAAGCTTTTCGGCTGCGACGAATGCCTGCGCGCCTGCCCTTTCGGAAAAAACGCGCCGGAAGCGGAAATAGAAGAATTCAAAACCACGCTCGCGCTAAACACCGATGCAAAGTTTGAAGACCTGGAAAGTGTCGCCTTTGGAACGCCAATCGCGCGGGCGTTCAGGAAAAAATAAAAGCCTACGAAAATTTTAAAGAGCCCAAACGTTTTTAGAATTTCTGCTGCGGCATCTGAGATATTTTACTGAATATCAGGGCGTCGCTGATTGAATGCGTGCGGAAAGACAGCATTCTGATTTCAAGCGCGCGCAGTTGGGCCTCTGTTTTTTCGCGCAGGCTTCCCTCGTAGAATTCGGGAATTACGGAAGTTTCTTTGCCATCCATATATGCCAGCAGCCTGTATTTGGCGGGGAGGGAACCCTCATTGAGCGTGCACAGATAATTTGTATCTATACCGTGCGAGCCGCCGGTGATGAAGCTGTTTACGTTGAAATCCGCAACGAAGGCGTCCGCATTCCAGACGCTGAAAAACGCGATGACGCAGACGACGGCGTAGGCGTTGGCGCGAACAAGCCACGATACGGAAAGGTTCCTGAACACCTTGACCGCCGTCAGCGCAAAGCCGAAAAACACGATGCCGAAAAACGCGAAGCCCGCAACGCGCGTCACGGTGAGGTCGAAATCCGCGGTGTAGTTTATGAGGCGCAGCGACGCGCTCATGCAGAGCATCACGTTCTGCGCTATCCAAAGGTAGACAAGGCGGCGCGGAAGCTTCCATTCATCGCCCGTGGCCCATTTGCCGAAGCAGGCCATTATGAAAAGCGCGGCGAGCAGCGTTGCTATGGCCAGCGCAACCGCGCCGCCGTTTGCGAACTGCGAATGCGTGACGCCGACGGGAAGCTTCATCCCCGTAAAAATGTACTTGAGGTCAAAAAAATTCTGGATGGCGAATATGCAGTTGAAAACTGTCAGAGCGCGCACGGCCATCTTCGCCCACCAGGAAGCGTCTTCAGGCTGAAAGACTGAGGCGCCGCCGTAGAGGATGAAATGCCCCTCTCCGTCTTCGTCATTCTTCCTTGCCGCGGCAACCGCCGAATAGCACGCAAGGGTGAAGAGAGGCAGCAAAATCAGAAACGCAAAAATCCAGAACATGACGCGCGCGGCGTTGAATTCGAATGAGCGCAGCATGCGCGCGGCGCCGTCAAAAAACTCGCCTATGGCGGGAGACGCGTAGGAAAAGAGCACAAGGAACAGCACGCCGAAGAGAACCGGCGCAATCCAGAGCTTGATATGCTTTTCCAGCTTTGAAAAATTCATGGACGGCGAGGCTGCGGAACGCGCAAAAAGCATCACGGCCTCAAACGGCAGGGTTATGACGAAGAGCAGCCAGTGCGCAAGCCAGCGTAGCCCGAGGCTTCCTGTGTCCAAAACCGACGCCGCGCGGAGGATGAAAAGCGCGAAGAGCGCGCCCGCCACGCCGAAAAAATTCGGCCTGTAAAAAACGGAAAAGAGAAAGACCGCGCACGCGCAGACGAACGCCTTGCGCCCGAAGCCCCTGTAAAACGCGCCTTCAAGCGGCATGAAGATAATGAAGAGGGCAAGCAGCATGAAGGAAAAATCCATGCAGCCGCCGGAGCCGTACAGGAGAAAGTCCGCCAATGCCACGCAAATTATGAGCGGCAAAAGGATGACTTTGAATGACTGCGGGGCCCCGGGCTTGAGTATGCAGGAAAGGGATTTCATGGAATTACTTATAGGATATTGCAATGCCCCTCATCATACGCCGCCATGCGCAAAAAGCCAGCATAAACCAACGCACTAAAAGCGCGTCTTTCGACTCACCGCTTTAGCGGCATAAAGGGAAACTCCGTATGCTCTCTTTTTTGGCCGCACGGTTTGGATGAAAAAGCAGGCAAAAAAAAATTCCACGCTGGAAGTGTACAAATAGTACATGCCCTGTGTGGAATTTTTGAAGTAACGAACTTTTTCGCCAAACAAGTCGGCCAAAAGCATTCGCTTAAACTAGACTAGCGGATACTTGCCCGGCACCGGAACGCCCGTAAGCGGCATCTTTTCCGCGGTGAGGTCTTCAGGGACGAGGTTTTCCTTGGACTTGGCCATGACCCAGTCGTACTTGAAGCGCTTGCCGGAGAAGGCGCTGAGGCGCCCCGCGATGCCGACGGTGTTTGATACGATAAGGTTGTGGAGGTCGTTAATCTTTTTGTTGTTCATGACGCAGTCTATGAGCACGGCGTGTTCTTCGACGTAGGGGCTGACTTTCGGAGGATCCATGGACCAGACGACTTTGCCCTTGCGGGCGGTAATCTTTGCGCCGCCCATGTACTCGAGAACGCCGTTGGTGCCGACGAACCTTTCGCCTACCATGCCCATTGTTCCCGGTTCCTGGCGGCAGTAGCTTTCAATGCGCACGCCGTTGCCCATGTCGAAGTCAACCGCGAAGTGGCTCCAGCGGTCTCCGTATTTCGGCGTGGGGAGGTCCGTGCCGCGGCCGCCGAGGCCGTTGACGTCCACGGGAAGCTTGTCGTAGCCGAGGCCCCACATCGCGATGTCGATATTGTGCACGTGCTGCTCCACGATGTGGTCTCCGCTCGCCCAGATGAAGCTGAACCAGTTGCGTATCTGGTATTCCATGCTGTCAACCGGCAGGTCTTTGACAAACTGCGGCGCGTTGTCGAGCTGCGCGTGGCCGACGTAGCCGCCGGAATTCCAATAAACCTGCGCCGCGAGGACGTCGCCGAGAGCGCCGTCCTGCATGCGCTTGATGCCTTCCACGTAGCGCGGGTCATAATGGCGCTGCGTTCCGCAGACTATGCAGAGGCCCTTCTCGTCCGCGAGCTTCGCAATCTTTATCATCTCGTGCATCTGCGTGGCGTCAACGCCCGCGGGCTTTTCGAGGAAGGCGTGCTTGCCGGCTTCGATAATCTTGCGCGCGTTGTACGGGCGGTAGTAAGGCGGCGTGGCTTCGATGACGATGTCGACGTCGCACTTCAAAAGCTTGTCGGCGCAGTCCCAACCCCAGAAGACCTGGTTGGCGAGGACCTTGACCCTTTCGGTCATTTCCTCTTCCCGGCCCTTTATCTTCTTTGCGCCGGTGATGATTCTTTCAACGGCCTTCTCGGCCTTGTCCTTGTAAAGGTCCGCAACCGCGACAATTTCAATATCCTTGGAAGACTCCAGCGCGTTGACGACGGCGCCGCAGCCGCGGCCGCCGCTGCCTATGAGGCCCACTTTGAGTTTCTTGCCGCCGCCCATCTGGGCGAACGAAAATTTCGGCAACGCGGCAGCGGCTCCGAGCACAGCGCCCGCCTTTACAAATTCTCTTCTTTTCATATATAATCCTTTTTTGTGTTAATTTGTTTTGTCGATTGAAAGATGCGCGCGGCCCCGCATTAAGACTGGGGCCGCGCAAAGTTTTCTAGTCCAAATCCACCGCGCGGTAGGAGTTGATGA
Source organism: Opitutales bacterium (assembly GCA_031556415.1). Taxonomy (GTDB): domain Bacteria; phylum Verrucomicrobiota; class Verrucomicrobiia; order Opitutales; family Intestinicryptomonadaceae; genus CALXQW01. Next base: position 16,982 of record JAVBSZ010000240.1, read on the forward strand.
GCTTGAGGTCTCCGGCTTCGGTGGTGTCGCTCTGGCCGTGCTCCATGCCGTAGACGCCCTTGAAGCCCTTGTCGTGTATGTGCTTGAAGACGTTCTTGTAGTTGATTTCGCCCGTGAGCGGCTCCTTGCGGCCCGGAACGTCGCCCTGCTGGATGTACGCGATGTGCTTCCAAGCCTCGTTGAGGTTGTGGATGAGGTTGCCCTCGGTAACCTGCTGGTGGTAAAGGTCGTCAAGAATCTTGCAGCAGGGGTGGTTGACCGCCTCGCAGATTGCGTACGCCTGCGCTATGCGCTTGAGGAAGTACGCGGGGTGGTTGATGTAGTTGAGGGGCTCAAGCACCATGATGATGCCCGTCTTCGCGCAGATATCCGAACAGAATTTCAGGTGTTCGACGACGTTGGCAAACTGGTACTCCGGGTCAACGGACGGGTCTTCCACGCCGGGGACTACGGTGCACCACTTGGCGTTGACGCGTTTGCCCACTTCGAGGGAATCCTCCAGCTTCTTCTTGAAGATTTCGCGCACGGCGGCCTTGTCGCGCTTGCGGCCCTTGAGGTCTATGCAGTTGCCGGCCCACATCGGGGTCTGCCCAACGGTCTCCATACCGAGGCCGACGAACACGCCCATTTCCATGCCGAGCTGCTCCATTTTCTTGGCGATTTTGTTCTGGTCTTCAACGGAGCGGTTGGGCATGCCGTTGTCTTCAATGGCCCTGAAGCCCTGGTCGTAAAAATACTGGAGCTTGCTTTCAAAGTCGTTGTCGGCAATTCCCGCGGCCTTGAAGGAGGCCTTGAACTGGCCGAAGTTCGGGGCGAAGTTGAGCTTGAAAGCCCCGCCCTTGGTGCCGACCGCGGCGGAAGTCTGCGTTTGAGCCATGGCCCTTGAGGCCACTGCGATTCCCGCAGTGGACAGAATGGCCGTTTTTGCGAATTTTCTTCTGTTCATAATTTGTTCTTTGTTGAAATTAAGATTATCCTCCAAAAATCCGAATCTAGTACGCCCCCGTTTTTTTTGCAACAATTTTTTGACCCGCAAAGAACGCGCGTTTTGAATGCCAAAGCAAACCGATTTTAACCTTCTATCTTTGGTATGGCGGTTGAAACATGAATAGACCCGTTAAAATTATGCGCAATGCCTTTAACCGGTTGGAATAGGCGCAAAGGTATTCACAGACCGCTCGCTTTAGGTGCAGTGATTTTGGATGAGAAATTCATTCGCAAAAAAGGCCCGCGCAGGAAGTGTACAGATTAGTACATGACCTGTGTGGGCCTTTTTTAAGGATGGATTTATCGCCAAAAGCGCTCACCTAAAGCGAGCGGGGAGGAGTTTTAGGACGTCCTTTATATTCTCGCACCGCTCTTTAGGGCAGATTAGAGTGGCGTCGGGCGTGTGGACGACGACGAGGTCACGAACGCCGAGAAGCACGGTGGCGCGGCCGGATTCGTCGACGATGGTGCAGTTATGGGTATCGAGCAGATATGTTTCGCCGCGCAGCACGTTGCCGGAGGCGTCTTTGGGAGCGTGGCGCTCAACGGCGGTCCATGAGCCGACGTCGTCCCAGTCAAACGCGGCGGGGACGACGCTGACGTTATCGGCCTTCTCCATGACGCCGAAATCTATGCTGATTTTTTCGAGCTTCGGGAAATGATTTTCCAACGCCGCGGCGAGGGATGCGCCCGCGTCCATGTCCGTTTCAATGGCGCTGAAAATTTCGGAATGCGCGGGCAAAAATTTTGCAAGCGCGCCGAGTATGCTTGAGGTCTTCCAGACGAATATGCCGGCGTTCCAGTAGAAGCCGCCGCCTGCAAGATATTCCTTCGCCTTTTCAAGCGCGGGCTTTTCGTGAAAGCGGGAGACCTTGAAATATTTTTCTTCGCCCAGCGCAAGCGCTTCGCCGCGCTCAATGTAGCCGTAGCCCGTGGCGGGGTGCGTCGGGTTTATGCCTATTGTCACAAGTTCGCCGGAATTTTCCGCGATTGCGAAGGCGGTTTCGAGCGTGCGGGCAAATGCCGCCTCGTCCTCCACAACCTGGTCGGCCGGAAGCACGCAGAAGGAGGATTCTTCACCGAGCGCAAGGCGCTTTGCCAGAAGTGCGGCGAGGGCCACGGCCGCGGAAGTGTCGCGCCCCATGGGCTCCGCCACGATGCAGTCTTCGGAAATTTCCGGACACTCTTTGAGAATGGGCGCAACCTGCGCCTTGTTCGTGATTACCAAAACCTTTTCCACGCCCGCTATTTTGCGCGTGCGCGTGAGCGTCTGCGAGAGCAGGCACTTTTCGCCGCCGGTGATGTTCCAAAGGTGCTTGGGCTTTGCCGCCCTGCTCAGGGGCCAGAACCTTTCGCCCACGCCGCCCGCCATTATCACTGCGTATCTTTTCATTTTATTAGGAATTGGATTTTAAATTTTTGCGAAGCCCCGCGTGATGAGGACTGTAGAATCCTCCCCCGCCTCAAACTCGAAATTTTGCGCGTACGGCAGAAGCGCGCTTTCAAACTCCCCCACACTTCCGTTTGCGGATTTAAGCGAACCCTTCATCACGCTGATTATGCGCGGCTCTTCAAACGCGCCGACTGAAAAAGTTTCGCCCTTTGAAAGCTTCACGCGCATGATGGAAAATTTTTCAGTCTCGCAGAGCGTCCTGAATTTTTCCGAATTTTCGGGAATGGGCACGGGCGCGGGAGAGGAAAAATCTATGCTGCCCAAAGACTCTTCAACGTGCAGGGGGCGCGCACTTCCGTCCGCGTCCAGCCTGTTCCAGTCAAAGACCCTGTACGTCGTGTCGGAATTTTCCTGTATTTCAAAAACCAGATTGCCGCCGCCTATCGCGTGGATGCAGCCGTGTGGTATGAATACAAAATCGCCATTACGTGAGCTCCTTTTCACTACGATGTCTTCAAGCGTGCCGCCCTCTATGCCTCTGATCAGGCTCTGGGCGTCATTGCCCTCGCGCAGGCCGAGGACGTACTGAGCGCCCTCCTCGCAGTCCGCAAAGTACCAGGCCTCGCTTTTGGAGGTCCCGCCGAAAATCTCCGCGTTCTTCGCGTCCGGATGCACCTGCAGGCTGAGACGTTCGCAGCAGTCCAGCCACTTGATGAATATCGGAAAGGGCGCGCCCTTTTTCCATTTTGGCCCCATTATTTCAGCGCCGTGCCCGGCGAGGATTTCCTTCAGCGCCATGCCGGCGAACTCCCCGCCCTCGGCGTCGGAGCTGTGCTCGGGCCTGTCGCAAATTTCCCTGCTTTCGCCGACGCTCACTCCATCGGGAAGGAGGCGGCGCAACTTGCCTTCAAGCGCGCGGCCGCCCCAGATGCGTTCGTCATAGACGGGTCTGAATTTTATGAGGTCCATCAATTTAGGCCGATATTCGCATGAGCGCGAAAATAATCAAACATTTTTGCTAAGGGAAATCCCGCCGCAAAAAAACGCGCACAGGCTCACGCCTTTGAAGATTTAAGGATTATCGTCGTAAGCGGGGGCAGCAATATCTTTGCGGAATACTTGCGTTTGTCGGACGGAACTTTGTCCGCCTTCACCCTGCCGCCGTTTCCGTCGCCCTTGCCGCCGTAGACCGCCGCGTTCGTGTTGAGGATTTCCTCCCACTCCCCGCCCCACGGCAGGCCGACCATGTAGCCCTTGCGCTCCACGGGCGTGAAGTTGCATATCGTGGTGTAGCAGGTTTTGCCGTCGAAAGTGAAGCGCTCAAAGGATATGGAGCTGCCGTCGCCGTCCTGGTAGTTGACCCATGAGAAGCCCTGATAGTTGTTGTCGTTCTTGGCGAGCAAAGCGTCATCCAGATAAATTTTTGCGGCGTCGCGCACGACGTCCTTCACGCCTCGGTGCGAGAGGTGGTCAAGCAGGCCCCAGTCCAAATCTCCGTCGTAGCGCCACTCGCGCGCCTGGCCGAATTCGCTGCCCATGAAGAGAGTCTTTTTGCCGGGCCACATCCACATGTAGGCGTAGAGGGCGCGCAGCGTGGCAAGCCTGTCGTCCCAATACACGGTGCCCACCTTGTTGACCATTGAACCCTTCCCGTGCACAACCTCGTCATGCGAATACACGCTCACAAAGTTTTCCGTGAACTGGTAGGAGGCTATCAAAGTGAGGCTGTCATGATGGTACTTCCTGTTGAGGGAGTCCTCGTTGATATACGCGATGGTGTCGTGCATCCAGCCCATGTTCCATTTGAAATCGAACCCCAGGCCGCCCTCCTTCGTGGGCTTTGAAACGCCCTGGAATATCGTGCTCTCTTCGGCGATTGTCGCCACGCCCTTGTGGAGCGAGTGCATCTTGTCGTTCAGCTCTTTGATGAAGGCGATGGCCTCTATGTTCTCGCTGCCTCCGTACTTGTTGGCAACCCATTCGCCGTCCTTGCGCGAGTAGTTGAGGTAGAGCATGCTGGCGACGGCGTCAACGCGTATGCCGTCAATATGGAACCTGTCCGCCCACGAAAGCGCGCTGCCGACTAGAAAATTCCTGACCTCGTTGCGGCCGTAGTTGAAGCAGAGGGTGCCCCAGTCGAGCTGCGCGCCCTGGCGCGGGTCCTCATGCTCGTAAAGGTGTGAGCCGTCAAACTGCGCGAGCGCAAAGGCGTCGCGCGGGAAGTGCGCGGGCACCCAGTCCATAATCACGCCTATCCCGTTTTGGTGGAAGATGTCCACCATCTCCATAAAATCCTGCGGGCTGCCGAAGCGGTGCGTGGGGGCGTAAAAGCCCGTCACCTGATAGCCCCAGGAGCCGTCAAAAGGAAACTCCGTCAGCGGCAGGAATTCGACGTGCGTAAAATTCATTTCTTTGCAATACGCGGAAAGCTCGTGTCCCATTTCCACGTATGTCAGCGGCCTGTAGCCGTCCTCGTGCTTGCGCCTCCATGAGCCGAAGTGGACTTCGTAGATGCTCATCGCGCTCTCAATGAGGTTCGTCTTTGCTCGCTTTTTAAGCCACGCGGCGTCCTTCCAATCATGACTGGAAAGGTCGCAGACTATCGCGCTGTTGTAGGGCGGCGGCTCAAACCTGACTCCGTAGGGGTCGGTCTTCAAAAAGGGAACGTCGGATTTTGCGCCGACTATCTCAAACTTGTACTTTGCGCCCTCGCCCACGTGCGGGACGAATATCTCCCACACGCCCGAGGCGCCAAGCGGCCTCATCTGGTGGTAGCGCCCGTCCCACTCGTTGAAGGAGCCGACAACGCTCACGCGGCGCGCCGTGGGCGCCCAGACTGCGAAGCTCGTCCCCTTCGCCCCGCCGAAAGCGCGCAAGTGCGCGCCCAGCTTTTCGTAAATCTTATATTCCTTCCCCTCGCCGAAGAGGTACAGGTCGTCTTCCGAGAGCGTCGGCAGAAACGAATACGGATCATAAACCTGGCGTATCTGGCCGCCATAGCCTTCAACCTTCAGCATGTAGTCAAAGGCCTTGCGTTTACCCGAAATCACCACTTCAAAAAAGCCGGATTTGTCCAGCCTCTCCATGGGGAACTCCTCCTTTTTTTTGACGTCAACAAGGGCGCAGCTCTTTGCGTTTATCAGGTACGCACGCACCACCAGGCCGCCCGCGCACTTGTGCATTCCGAGGAAGTCGTGCGGATTAGCGCAGAGAGCGGATGTGATGGTTTTAAGTTCGCTTTTGGATACCAGCATTGGAGTGCCTTTATTTTTTTGATTTGTTGCTTAAATGCTTTTTTATCGAGGCAAAGAACACGTCGGCGCCCACGACCTCCACGTTTTCGCTGAATTTTGCCGCCAGCGCGGAAACATCGTCGAGAGTTTTGCTCCACGCGTGCACGCATATCAGAGAGTAGGACTTTTCCGAAGCCGGGTCCGCCGGCTGCAAATTCACGTAGGCGGCTATTTCTTCCGCGCTTGAGCCGCAGAGTTTCGGAGGGGATTTGAGCCCCTCCCAGAAGGATGCGCGCAGACCTGCGACGGGCTTGCCGTTGACCATACGCACTTTGCCGTCCGCCTTGTGGTATGGGTAGTAGTCTATATACACGATGGCGTCTATCTGCGGATATTTGAGAAACTCCGCCCAGACCGCGTCCTTTTCAAAGGCGTCGAAGTCGAGAACCTCCAGTATCCGGAGGTCCGCCTTTTCCATCGAAAACGCGGTCTTTCTCGCGAATTCCTCCAAAGTTTTTTTAGGCATTTTAGACGGATATGCGTAGCCTATGCCGGACATCGCGACATAATGGGCGTTCTTTTTTGCGTAAAGGTATTTGAGCATGGCGGGGGCCTGCTCGCAGATGAGGGAATTCACACCCCAGGTCATCGGCACGGAACATTCGCCGCCGCCCCAGCGCGGGTTTACGGCCATGTCGTTTATGTTGAAGGCGAGATTGTCTCCATCGGTCATTATGAAGCACACCAGATGCTTTTTTGCGTTTTCAACGGCCTCCGCGCGCGTCTGCCTGAACGCCTCCCTGTTGGGAAATTTTCCGAGCACACTCAGGTTCAGCGCGTGGTCGGACGGCGAAGAATAAAAACCGTTTTCCGTATAGAGGCTGATGAAACCGCCTTCGTCAAGGCCTCCCGCGCCGCCCCAGCCCATCATGGGCGTGCAGGCGCCCGTCTTGCGCCTCAGAATTTCGCGGGGGATTTTTGCGTCCCAAAAAACGGGGATTTTGCGCATGACGCAATAGTCGCGCAGACCCGCCGTAAGCGAGGGGTTTTGCGCGGCTGCCTCGGAGAAGTTGAGCCTGTCCGCGTATTTTTCCATAAACTGCGCCTCGCTCAGGGCCGCCTCCTCGAAATCCAGCCTCCTCCATTTTGCGGCAAAAGGCCGGCAAACAAGGCTTTTTTCGAGTATCAGCGCGCCGTTTATTGCGGCGAACATTGCAATCTTGTTGAAGCCTTCCCTTCGGGATTCGTCGTAAACCACGTACTTGCCGAAGAGGCCGCCGAACGTCTCCATGACGGCGTCAAACTTCATGTCGGAGACGACGCTTACAGGATAGTCTTTCCGGATGATTTCAAGCATTGCGCGCGCGCCTTCATTGGAAACGTTGTAAAGACATTCACCGCCGCCCCGCGCCGCAAGCAGCCCCTGCAGGTGCGCGAGGGCCGCAAAGGCAGCCCCGCCTATCCCATCCCCGTCGGCGGGAAAGCACACCAGAGTTTTTGGAACGCTCCCATAAGGCTCCAAAATCCTTTCCGAACTTTCTTCGGACGCCGTCAGCGCGCTTGAAAATGTCGAAAAAAGCGCAAGCAGCCTGAAAATTTCCCGTAAATTTCCCATGTATGTGAAGTCAGCCGCGCTTGCCCATGCCAGAGGGCGCAATGATGGCCTTGAGTTCGCCTTTTCCTGTGAGCATGGGGAGTCGCTTCTGTGTTAAAAGATGGTTTTTGGGGGACGCATTGAAACGGGCCTGTCGAGTATTTCGGAAATCACAAATGCCTTCTGCATGGACTTGGGGTCTCCCACAAATTCTTCGAGCTGCCTGCGCATGGACGGCGCGGCTTCCGCGCCTGCAAAGCGCGTCGGTTCCGGCGCTTTGGCCGCAAGGGCCGCATTTTTTCTTGCGGAGGCCTCGGCAATCTGGCGCAGCTTTTCCTCCGTTTCATTTGCGCGCTCAAGGCTGCGGCGCATCTCGGCCTCGTAGTCAAAAAATTCGCCCTGGGAGTATAGCTCCTTGGGGCTGTAATACGGACGCGCGGGCGCGGCTTCCTCTGGAGCCTCCTCAAAAACCGGATATAAAGACCCGCCGTTTCTTTCAGAATTATCCTTCGGCGTATCCTCCCCGTGGGAAGCCTCGCTTTCGCGCTCGTGCTCCTTCTCTTTTGCGATGCGTTTGATAAATTCAACTATCATGGGCCCCACCACCACAGCGATGAGGAATATGATTTTGAAGAGACCGTCGCTTTCCGCAAAGATTTTCATGCGCTATTTGTTCCGCCCGCCGTCGGAATCCGGATGGACGTTCTTGCCGGATATGGAATCCCTCATGCCGGTGTCGGCCTGGATGTTCTGCATTTTGAAATAGTCCATAAAGCCCATGTTGCCGCTCTTGAGCGAGTCCGCAAGCGCGAGCGGCACGGCGGCTTCGGCCTCAACGACCTTCGCCTTCATCTCCTGCACCTTGGCCTTCATCTCCTGCTCAAGCGCTACCGCGGCGGCCCTGCGTATTTCCGCCTGCGCCTGCGCCATGTTTTTGTTTGCCATGGCCTGCGCCTCCTGAAGCTTTGCTCCGACGTTTTCGCCAACGTCCACGTCGGCAATGTCTATGGAAAGTATCTCATACGCCGTGCCGCTGTCCAAACCGCGTTCGAGCACCACCTTGGAAATCCTGTCCGGGTATTCGAGGACGAACTTGTAGGTGTCGGCGGAGCCTATAGTAGTGACTATGCCCTCGCCCACGCGCGCTATGATGGTCTCCTCCTGCGCACCGCCTACGAACTTCTCAAGGTTCGTGCGCACGGTCACGCGGGCGCGCACCTTCACCTGTATGCCGTCCTTGGCCACGCCGTCTATTGATATGCGGCCTGAGCTCGGGTTGGGGCAGTCTATCACCTTCGGGTTGATTGAAGTGCGCACCGCCTCGGCGACGGACTTGCCCGTGCCCTTCGTGGCAAGGTCTATGCGCGTGGCGTCCTCCCAGTTGAGGTTCATACGCGCCTTCCTCGCGGAGATGAGCGCGAGCACCGTGGGCAGCAGGTTGCCGCCCGCAAGGTAGTGCTTGTCGAGGTCTTCGATCGTCACATCCAAACCGGCCTTCACGGCGTTTATGCGCGCGTCGACAATTTCGACGTAGGGCACGCCGCGCAGGCGCATCCCCAAAAGCGAGAGCATGCTCACGGGAACGCCGCTGAAGCGCGCCTTTATCCAGACCTTGATGAAGGTGATTATGAGTATGGCGAGCAACAGCAGTATCAAACCGCCCGCGCCTATTATTATTACAGATATGATGTCCATGTCTTTTATTGTTAAATTTCAAGATGTGCGAACCGCAACGAACCGCGCTACGGTTTAATGTTGCGCCATCCGCGCCGCATTTACAACACTTTTCTGGCAAGCGGCATCCTGCGCCCCGCGCCGAAGGCGGTTTTTGACACCTTTAGAACGGGCGCGTACTGCGCGCGCTTGTATTCCGAAAGCTCCGTTTTGCGGATGATTTCCTTCACCGTTTCCGCGTCGAAGCCGCGCGCGGATATTTCGGCGGCGTCCATGCGCTCCTCTATGTAAAGGCGGAGGATTTCGTCGAGGACGGCGTAGTCGGGCAGGCTGTCCTGGTCGGTCTGGTTTTCGCGCAGCTCGGCGCTCGGCGGCTTGTCTATGGTGTTCTGCGGGATGATTTCCCCCTCGCGGTTGATGTGCCGCGCAAGGGCGTAGACTTCCGTCTTGTAAAGGTCCGCAATGGGCGCGAGCGCGCCGCAGGTGTCGCCGTAAAGCGTGCAGTAGCCCACGGCGCATTCGCTCTTGTTGCCCGTGGTCAGAAGCATGGCGCCGAACTTGTTGCTGAGCGCCATGAGCACGAGGCCGCGCGCGCGGCTTTGTATGTTCTCCTCCGTGGCGCAGCGCTCAAGCCCCCTGAAGGCTTCGGAAAGCGACGCCTCCGCGCTTTCCACGATTTTTTCAATGCCGACGGTCTGGAACCTTATGCCCAGGTTTTCGGCGAGTTTGCGCGCGTCATCCTTGCTGTGCGTGCTTGAAATTTTTGACGGTAGCGACACGCCCTCCACGTTATCCGCGCCGAGCGCCTCGGCTGCGAGCGCCGCAATCACGGCGGAGTCCAGCCCGCCGCTAAGGCCCAGCAGTACCTTTTCAAAGCCGCTTTTTCTCGCGAAGTCCCGCAGGCCCAGAACGAGCGCGCGGCGCAAATCGCCAACGCCTTCGTAGTCCGCACCCTCGCCTTCACAGGCCTGCAGAGAGTCAACATCTACGACCCGGAAATCTTCCTCAAACTTCTTGAGAACGGCGGATTTTGCGCCGCCGTCCGCGGAGAGCGAAGCGCCCGCGAATACGCCGCTGCCGCCCGCAAAAATCACGCCGTCATTCCCGCCCACGAGGTTGCACCAGACGAGCGGCGCGCCTACATGGTCGGACACCGCACAGAGCATGCCGCCTTTTCCGCGCACATTGTCGTTTGTTTTTGAAAACACGCTCGCGGAAATGTCCACAAGCAAATCAACACCCTTTTGCGCCCTGGCTTTTCCGCTTTCAAAATTCATTTCACGCAGGGCGTCCAGCGGCTTGAAGCCGTTGTAGCGCGCGGCGGTGGAGACGCCGGGAAGCGTCCAGATATCCTCGCAAATTGTGAGCGCGATTTTTTTGTTTTGGAATTCGACGATGAAGATTTCCTTCGCCGCGTCATAATTGCGGGGCTCGTCAAAGACGTCGTAGTTCGGGAAGAGCGCCTTTGCGCAGACTTTTTTCACCTTCCCGTTTTCAATCCACGCGGCACAGTTTGCGCGGCCCACGGCGCCGTCGCTTTCCCCCACAAAGCCGACAAGCGCGGGAAGGGCCAGCCTTGGCCCAAGCGCCCCGAGCGCGTCCAGGTTCGCCTTCAAAAATGATTCCGCAAAGACCATGTCTTTGGGGTTGAAGCCCGTGAGGGCGAGCTCCGGAAACACCGCGAAATCCGCCCCCATGTCTTTAAGCTTTGCGCACGCGGAAACTATCTTTCCCGCATTGCCGCCAAAATCGGAGACCGTCGTGTTTATCTGTGCAATTCCTACGCGCATTCTTTCATACTTTCAAATAAACCT
>JAVBSZ010000183.1:0-9685 GCA_031556415.1 Opitutales bacterium
AGAATAAAAAGTCGCCTCGCTTCCGGAGAAAGACCCGCTCGCAAAGAGGCTGATTTCGTACAAGGCGAACAAGAAAATTGAAGGCGAACTTTTCGCCGAAGCCATGAAAAGGCGCGACGCAATTTTTGCAGCCTGCTCCTCCGCCGTGGTGGGGCGCGGCTATTCGCTCAAGCGCGTAGCGTCCGCCGAAAATTCCAACTAGGCGCATTGTTTTGGAAGGGTTTTCTCAATTTAACTTATTTTTTATAAATAAGTTAAATTCGCGATATTTCTTGAAAAATCCTTTCTGAAGAAGCCGGTCTGGGTGTGGAAATTTCAAATATTTCCCTTCCATTTTAATTGACTTTTGGGGGCCTCTGATTCAATTTCGCGGGCAGATTAAAGCTTGCGGCGCATCGCCGCCGGTTCCGCTCGTGAGAGTTCTCCATTCCCCCTGCGCATGGCAGAGTTTGCCATTTAGTTGAATGGAGTGTCATTATATGAAAACTAAACTCGCCTTTGGCGTAACCTGTTTTGAAGAGAGTCTTGTAACCAGTCTGACGCCGATGTTTGGCGCGGGCTTTTATTCCCCCCAAGGGGCGCTCTGCGTCCGTGAACGGGCCGCAAAATCCGGCATCTAAAAAACTATTTAAAAAACCCGCAACGCGGAGTGTTTTTATGATGCTTAAAAAAATCGGGCGCGAAAGCTTTTCGCGCATCTATGCGGATATGGAAAGCCAGTTTCCGCCGGAGGAACTCAACCCCGAGGAGGCATTCCAGCGCCTTATGGAGGAGGATTCCGGCTACGACGTCTTCTTCGCCGAAGACATCAGCGCGTGCGCGGGTTACGCCTGCTGCGCTTATGACGCCCGCACGGGCTGCGTCCTTCTGGACTACCTCGCGGTGTTCAAGAACCTGCACTCGCAAGGCTGCGGCGGCCGCATATTGGACGCCGTCATGGCGCGCTATCCGCACGCTAAGGCCCTGATAATTGAAACTGAGAAGGAGGACCCTTCGCGCCCCGACACTCTCAGACGCGTCAATTTTTACCGCAACAAGGGCGCAAGGAAGCTCAATTTCGGCACCGTGCTTCCGCACGCCTCCGGAACCGTGGAGATGGACCTGTATGCGCTCAATCTGCGCGGTCTGGGAGAAAACGAGCTGGAGGAGGCCGTGGCCGGCGCCCTTGAAAGGCTGTACCCCAAAATTTACGCGCATTCTCCGCATGTTCCCGAGGCTCTGGAAGCTATGCGTTCCGTTTTTGCGATGGCGTGATTTTTTCAGCTTTTAAATCTTTTGAAGGGGTGAAAATTTATTTTTTCACCTGTTCTAAAAGCTTGACTCGCGGGGTGGAATTGGGGATCATATTGCTATGATGATACGCTTTCCTATTTTCCGCTTTATTGCATGCGCGGTTTCCGCGTGTTCATTTGCGGCTGTAGAGGCCGTTACAGTGACCACAAGCCCCGTAGGCGTCTATTCGGTGGACTGCCCCGGAGAGTCGGACACTTTCATTTCCGTTCCCGTGTTTCGCGACGCCGCCTTCACGGGCAAAGTTCAGAGCGTTTCAACCACGGAAGGTATTACAACTGTTATCGTGGACGGCGAACCGAACTTCACGGCAAACCGTTTTGTGTACGGCGCGGGCGGCGGTACGGACCATTTTTACGTGAAGTTTTCCAGCGGGCTGCTTGAGGGCGCCTGGTACAACGTCGAGGCCAACGGGGCCTACTCCATCCAGATAGAGATAGGCGCGGCAGAAGCCGCCAAAATCGCCGAGGGCGACAGCTTCCTCGTCATCCCGCATTGGACGCTCAACACGCTCATGCCGCAGGGCGCGGGAATAGTCGCGTCTACGTCGAAGCCTATCACCACAAGATCGCAGGTGATGTTTTTTGAAGACGGAAAAGAAGGGACGAATCAGACCTTTTCGAGGGCATATTATTTTTATAAGACTGCTAACGAGGAGGGCTGGGCGGATTCTCTCAATATCTCCAACAAGTACGGGCATGATGATGTTGTCATCTATCCCGACACCTTTTTGGTGGTGAGAAACAACAACGTGCCTGCGGGAACGACCCTGACTTTCTCCGGAAACGTTCATTTGTCGCGCGGCAGCATAGTGCTTGCGAACCTTAGCGGGTCGCTAAGACAGGATAACTTTATCGCGCTTCCAACCTGCACAAAGGTTAAGCTCTCAGATTTAAACCACTGCTTCTCAGGAGACTTCTTTAAACCTTCCGTGCGCCCAAACCTCTCGGCCGGGGGAGATGAGCTCCTTGTGTATTCGAAGGAGGTCAAGAAGAATAAACTGCCTTCGGAAGTTTACTATTTCAACGGGACCAACTGGTATAAATCCGGGAGCGTCATCTGTAACGATGTTGAGATAGACTCCACCATGCCTATAGTCATCCGGAGAACGGCGCGTGGAGAGGCGATCGCGCATAGAGCCTGCTTCACTCCTACATATTTACAATAAAACTGACATGAATAAAAAAATAGCTGTATTTCTATCAATTCTCGTTATTTCGCTTCCCGCATTTTCAGATGTGAGGATTCTTTTTGAAGCCTGGTCATTTTTGGACAAGGATGGAGACGCTCTTCAAAGCGGGAAAGCCGTGTTTCTGGTGGACGCTACGGGAGGAAATTTTGAAAATTTCTCTATCCTGGCGGGCGATTCTTTATCGAACGGCGGCTATTTGAATGCTTCAAATGATTATTTCGTCCTGTCTAGCGGGATCATCAGCTTTGACGGAACAGATTCCGGAACTTCCGCAGTATTTGAAGCCGCATCTTTAGATTCATCACTTGTAGGTAAAAACATAGGTTTACTTTTCCTTGATGTTCCTTCTGATGCCGACAATTATGACATCATGCAGACCGACACTTATTACGGCTTCTTTACGCCGCAGATGGCTGTAGATGCAGGCGTTGATCCTCTTGAATCGCTGTCGGCGGGAGATGATTGGGTGACGGTTGCCAGCGGATTGCAAAACATATTTGCGCTTTCGCAGTCTTACGGTTTTTCAATTCCCGACAGCATGTTTATGGCGTCTTCCGTCATTCCAGAGCCGGCGACGTATGCGGCGCTGCTGGGTGCGGCGGCGTTGGGGATTGTCGTATTGCGCAGGCGCGGCGGGAAGCTCTAAGAGGGGCCGAGGGCGCTTGATTTTTTCAAAAAAATGCAGCCTTCGTGCGAAACTTTTTCAGTGCTATAACATAAATAGAAAAACCCCTTGGGAGATTTACTCAGGGGTTTTGTTTTTTAGAAGTGAATACACTAAGAACATTCAAGGCCGCGTTTTTGTTCCTCGCGCTTTTCGCGTTCGGAGGCGGGGTTTTCATATTTGAAGCCCCGTGTGCGCCTGCGGCGGAGGCGAGGATGTCCGACAAGCTCAAGCTTAAGTCCGTAGCCCGTCTCGACGGCGAATGGTATTTCAGCGTCTGGGACGGCTCCAGCGACACCACACACTGGGTCAAGCTGGGCGGCAGGCGCCCGCACGGCGGCATAAGCGTTGACGCGTACAACCCGGACACCAACGTGGCTCTCGTCTCCACTCAGCGCGGCAGGTTCCTCGTCGTGATGAAGGAGCCGGACTCTTCCGGCGAAATAGAACAGAAGGTTGTTTCCGCAGACAATTCCGCGGACCAGGTTGAGCGCGAGCTAGAGGAGGCCATGGCGGACCTTGACGCGCCCAGGCAGACCCGCGTCACCCGCAGGCAGATTCTCGATATGATAAAGTAGGGCGGCCTTTTCAATGCTGTTGCATGCGCCAAAGCGGAAGAAGCTCCCCCATGCTTTGCTTCTGATGCCGCTGAAGCGGTGAGCCGCAAGGCGCGCTTTCATGCGGGCACTTTTGGCGCGGGAGTTTGTTGCTTCAAAAAACTGCGACCCTCACGTACATTCAAGTACGCTTCGTCCCGCAGTTTTTATCGCGCCTGCTCCCGCATCCAAAATCGCCTCACCTGAAAAAATGATGCGCGCGTGCATTAAAAAATGCTTTTAAGCTTTAACCTGCGGGAAATCAGTGAGGAAGCATTTATTTCAAAGCGCTCTAGTTCTCTTTCTTCACGCTGTAATATTTGTCCACCATTGTGAAGACGCTCTTCTTTGTGATGGGTTTCAGGAGCACGTCTGCGAAGAGTTTGTCGGGGTCCTGCATCTGGGTGTCTGCGGTGACCGCCACAATGGGTATGTGCGAGCGCGCTGGGTTCTTCTTAATCTCACGGGCAAGGTCTTCCCCGCTCATCTTCGGCATCCAGAGGTCCGTCATAATGAGGTCGGGGTTTTCCGTCTTGAGCATTTCAAGAACGCCCTCAGGCGTAATGCTGTCGAGCACCTTCACGCCCATGTTCTTGAGCATGTTCTTGAGGACGTTTATGTTCAGCTGGATGTCGTCGACTATCAGCACGGTCATGTCAAACCTGGCGTTCTCCACGGTCTGCGCGGAGGCCTCCTTGGGTTTCTCCATTTCCGCCGCCGTCTGCAGGGAGATTTCAACGTTTCGCAGCACCAGCTTGAAGGCGCTGCCGCTGCCGACTTCGCTCTCGATTTCTATGTCTCCGCCCATCTTTTCCACAAGGCGCTTGACGATTGGAAGGCCCAGCCCCGTGCCTTCGTATCCTCCCCTGCCGCGCACCCTGTCGGTACTTTCCTGCTCAAAGGGGTTGAATATCTTTTTGATGAATTCCGGCGCTATGCCTATGCCCGTGTCCCTGATTGTTATGCGCAGAGTTCCGGATTTGTCGGAAAGCCCGTCAAAGCCTATTTCAACGTCTATGCCGCCCTTGTGCGTGAACTTTATGGCGTTGCCCATGACGTTCATGAAAATCTGCTTGAGGCGCAGTATGTCTATGGCGAGCGTCGGTATGCCTTCGGCCACGTGCATTTTGATGTAGAGGCCCTTTCTCTGCGCGGCGAACTTGAAGACGTTTTCAAACTCCTCCGCAACCGCCTTCATGTTGATGGGCGATTTGTAAATTTCCAGCTGGCCCGCCTCCAGCTTGGAGAGGTCCAAAATGTCGTTGATGAGGTTGAGCAGGGTGTTGGCCGCAAAGTGGATGTTCTTCAGGTTGTGCATGCGCTCGTCCTGGTTCAGGTTCGGATTCTGCGTGAGTTCCGAATAGCCTATGACGGCGTTGAGCGGCGTGCGAAGCTCGTGGCTCATGGTCGCGAGGAAGTACGACTTGGATTTTTCAGACTCCTGCGCGGCGCGCATCGCCGCCGTGAGCTTCCTGTTGGTTTCGAGCATGTCCGTGACGTCGGTGTCGCTCTCTATCACGTTGATGACGTTGCCGTCGTCGTCAAAAATCGGCGTGCCGGTGGCGATGACGTCGCGCCCGAAAAGGTTCATTTCCTGCGTGACCGTGCGCTTCTCCAGCACCGCGCGCCTGACGGGGCAGAGTTCGCCCTGGTATTTGCCGAGGCAGAAGTTGGCGTGGCACGGCTCTTTAAGCAGCTGCTCCATGCCCTTGGGCATGGACTTCACCGCGGCGTTGTTGAGCGCCTGCAGGTTGCCCTTGGTGTCAAACAGCATGATGGGCACGTGGATGGAGTCTATTATGCGGCGGCGCTGCACTTCCGCCTCCCTGACCTCCTCTGCGCTGCGCTCCTTCTCGAATATGAGCTCTATGATTTTTGCCACGCTGCGCAGCAGGTGCTCGTCGGCCTTTGAAAATCCATTCTCCCGCCTTCCCAGATAGTCCACGCCCATGAAGCCGCAGGGTTCCCCTTCGCGGAATATGCCCGTGACGATGAAGCTGGTGACGCCGTCATCGGTGAGGAAGCTTTTGGGAATCTCGAGCGCGGGTGAATCGTCGTTTTGCAGGTCGCAGGTGGACAGGATTTCGTGCTTTCCAAATTCGCGGATGAACTGCGATGCCTTTTCGAAGGGTATGACGCGCGCGGCGTTCCCTTCGGGGAGGTGGTCCGCGCGCCACGTGTCGACATGCTGCAGCGAACGCACATCCCCGTCGTATTTGAAGACGAAGGCCCTGTCGGCGGACAGGTTTCTGCCGAGAAGCTCAAGGATGGTGTTCAGTGCCGTCTGCGCGTTTGGCGCCGTCAGCGCGACGCTCAGGCAGTCGTTGATTATCTTCTGGCGGTCTGCGTAGGCCTTGATGCGCTCCTGGCTTTCAAAGAAGTTGGACATGTCGAAGGAGGCGCCTATGATGTAGACGTCCCCGTTTTCCATTGTTATGGCGTTTTTTATGACATGGCTCTTGATGATTTTGCCCGTATTTGTGGGTGCGCTCTTGATGGCGTCGTAGGGCTTGCCGCTTTTGACAACCTCCATGTCCTGCGCGATGTTGTCCTCTGCGACGGCGTCCGGAAAGATGTCGGCGTCTCTGAGATTGAGGGCGCTCTCGCCTGAAAATTCAACCTCCTCCAGGAACTGCTTGTTGTGGAGTACGTACCTGCCGCCGTCGCTCAGATTTTTGACGAAGATGGAGCAGGGTATGTTGTCTATGAGCGACGAAAGCATCTTGTTGGTGTCGCGTATGAGGAATTCGTCGCGTCTGGCCTTGGTGACGTCCTGCATGACCACGTAGAAGAGCTCTGCGTTTTTGCCGCTTCCGCCTTCTGATGTGGAGTGTATTGCGAAGTACTTGCGCTCCCCGAAGTAGTCCGACGCGCAGACGATTTCCAGCTCGTCCGTCTCCCCGTTTATGAATTTCTGCCATGCCTCCCAGAAGTTCCCGTAGTCTTCTCTGACGAAGTAGTCGGAAACTTTGGGGAGCTTTTCTCCGGGCTTAAAGCCGAGTATGGAGCTGTCAAAGCCCTCCGTGGCGAGGAAGTTCCTGTCGCACTTGAAGCAGCAGATGTGCGCTATGCCCGTGGCGGTTTCAAGGAAGCGGTTTTTCACCGCCATCTCGCGCTGCTGGCGCCGCTCGTGCGTCACGTCCCTGAAAGTGAGTATTGAGCCGATGAAGTCCCCCTCTTCGTTTATGATGGGCGCGGCGTTGTCTGAAACGTTGTGGCGCTCTCCGCTTTTGCCCACCAGATACGTGTCTTCGCCGCCGCCTACGGAGTTTCTTTCTATGTCCCTTTTAAAGGGGGAGCTCAGGCGCGCGTTGTTTTCGCCCGAATACAGGCGGAATACGTCGTCAAGGTTTTTCCCGATGGCCTCTTTGGAAAGCACGCCCGTCAGGTTCTGCGCTACCGGGTTCATGAACGTCACCGTCTCGTCCTTGTCGGTGGCTATCACGGCGTCGGCTATGGAATTGAGGGTGGTCTGCATGCGCAGCGCCAAATCCTGCGATTCCCTCCTGGCGTTCTCCAGGTCAGTAATGTCTATGGTTATGGCGATGTACGTGTCCTTCCAAAACACGTCCTGCGGCAGTTTTGAAATTATGGCCCTGCGGCGCTGGCTGCGGAAGGAGTATTCCACGGATACGCGGTTGCCGCGCCTTATTTTTTCTATGTTCCTCTGGTAGTCAGCATAGAACTCCTCGCCGAATTCGGATATGGACTTCATT
This sequence comes from Opitutales bacterium, assembly GCA_031556415.1. Taxonomy (GTDB): domain Bacteria; phylum Verrucomicrobiota; class Verrucomicrobiia; order Opitutales; family Intestinicryptomonadaceae; genus CALXQW01. The sequence goes on from JAVBSZ010000183.1 coordinate 7,459, forward strand.
CGGTTGACCATCAGGTCCCTTGAATACGCGTAGCATATGTCGCCATTCTGGAAGAATACGTATATGTTTATGGGCAGGTTTTTGAAAAGCTCCGAGTTCCTTTTGGAGACGATAAGCGCCTTGCGCGATATTATCAGAAGGGCTATTGAAAGGAACGCAATGAGCGCCACCACGGCCGCGACGTACCGGAAATCAAGCGTTTCCCAGGCCGAGGCCGGAATGTTGTAGAAGATGGCGCCCTGCGGAAGCACGCTTCTGTCAAAACCCTTTTGGGAGAATACCAGCCAGTTTATTCTCGGGTCGGCTATCCTCATCACGTCGTTTTCGTCTATGTCCTCGTTGAAGTCCACGACGTCCTTCGTCTTTTCACCTATGAAGCGGCCGTACTCCGTGCCGTTGAGCATGTATCCGCCTATGATATTCTCCGGCGTGTCGTCATAAAACGTGAGGATGTTCTCGCGCATTATCCGCGATATGGCCTTGACGTAGTTTTTCTGTGTGAGGTGCTCCTTGTCCTTCACGCTGCCCCAGCTGTAGAACATGACGAATGATTCCTGCTTTGAGATCTCCTCTAGCTTTGCGAGCATTTCGTCTGTGGAGGTACTCGCGCCGTCCATGAAGATGAATTCCAGATGCGCCAACCTGTCGAAGTTTGCAGGCACGTCCCTCTGCGCGTTCTGGATGGCGGCGGCCCTCTCTTTCAGGAGTTTTGCGGCTTCAACGCCCTCGAGGCCACCGTCGAAAAGCAGCGCGATTTTCTTCGCCTTCGGAAAAAGTCTCAACCCAAGGTTCAGGTTGTTGTCGAAGTCTATGGGCATGTTTATGAACTGAACGTTCTTCTTGTCTTCCACGCCGAGCGGGTTTGAACCTATGTGCCCGACGAGGATTATTGGGACATTCTCCGGAAAAAGGGCGTAGTTTCTTGAGACAAGCTCGATTGCCGGCTCGTCAAACACGACGATGGCCTCGGGCTGGGTGTTCTGCACGCGTTCGACAATCCACGCAAGGCCGTGGCTTGTGGGGCGCAACTCCGCGTCGTTCATCACGCCGAGCTCTATGTGGTTAATGACGTATTTGTCCGCCGGGAAAATCGAGTTGAAGCCGTCTACTATGGACTTCCCCCATTCAATCTGGATATTGTAGGAGGATATGAGAAGTATGTTCTTTTCCGACATCCCCACGCCCTCGGGGGCGGGCTGCGCCGGGCAGGGTTTTGCAAAAAAAATAATTATGGCGCAAACGCAGGCAAAGGCTTTGGAATGTATGAACTTCATTTCTTATCCGCAAAAAACTTCAAAAGGCGGAATGTCATTTTTTTTAATCCGTCCTCATAGTCTCATCTTATTCGTAATAAGACTGAAAGAATTAAGGCGCTTGGCAAACAAAATGTGTCGGCCTCCGCGCTTTTTCCCGGCCGAACTTTCCCGCTGCGGCGTCAGGGGAGCTGGAAAAAGACTGGGATTATTCCGGCCTCGTGCAGGCCGCCGGAAAATTCAAAGATCCCGATTAGCCATATAAACCAGAACGCGTCCACGATATTATGCGTGAACGTCTTTGGATTTACCACGTACGTGGCGGGCTCGCGCTTGAAAAGCCTGGCGGAGGGAAAGAAGGCCGGAACGTTTCTGCGGTACTCCGCATATTCCTCCCCGAAAATGCCGTCCAGGCGGCGCTGCTCCTTCATTATTATGCCCGGATAGAAAAGGGCGAAGGCGAGAATTATCATCAGGGGTATTGAAAGGGTCTCCGTGGCGCAGCCCACGCCCACCGCGCCCACGAGGCTGAAAAAGTAAAGCGGGTTGCGGGTCATGGAATAGGGGCCGTCTTTGACGAGCACGCTGTTCTTGTAGCCCGCGATGTATAGCGAGCACCATATCCTGCCGAAGGCGCCAACGCTCGCCATCACACAGCCTATGAGTACGAGGCCTTCCTCCAGTACGGGGACTTTTTCCCAGGCGGTTTTTCCGAAAAGAAAAAAGGCGCCCATGAAGAGGCAGAAAACGAGGCTGATTGTCGTGCGCAGGCGCTCGCTTGTGAGTCTTTCGTATAATGACATGGCTGGCGGGGTTGACGCGCTGTATATGCGCGGATTTAAATTAGGCGCTATCTCTCCGCTAAATGTTCGAAATTAAATCGCTTTAAAATTCCCGTGCGTGCTGCGCACAAAGCAAAAAAAGGCGCACCGTTTCTCTCGGTGCGCCTGTTGCTTCTTGAGTGATAATGCCTT
>JAVBSZ010000137.1:0-5361 GCA_031556415.1 Opitutales bacterium
TACTGCGCCATTCCTTCGCAACGCACCTGCTGCAAAACGGCGCAAACCTTCTGGCCATCCGCGAAATGCTCGGACATAAGGACCTTTCCACGACGCAGATTTACACAAAGCTCGTCAACGGCAAGCTGTTTCAGGAATACGCGCTGCACCATCCGCGCTCCGGCATGAAGCTCAACTACGCGTCGAGAAATTCCGCCGCCGCGCCGCTTCCGAAGCCTTGACAAAGGCCTGCGCCGGCGCTTTGAATTGAGGCGATGTTTTCTCTCTCCGCAAGGTTCGCTGTTGCATGCGCGCTTTTTCTTTTAAGCGCGGGCGTTTTTGCGCAGAGTATTTCCGACGCTGAGATGGAAGCTTTGGCGAAGTCATGCGCAGCCGCTTTAGATTCCAACCGCGCTTTGACCGTAAAGATTGCTCCGGAAAAACTGGAGGCCATTAAGAGCCTTGCCTCAAAGGATGGCGCGGACGCGCGCGCCTCTTTCATCCTCGGCATGCTCCATTGCAAAGGGCATTTCGCGGAAAAGAATTTGAAGGCGGCGCTTGAATATATTTCAAAATCTGCGGACAGGGGCTGCAAATACGCGGAATACGCCATAGGGGTTTTCAGGCAGGACGGAACGGGCTTGAACAGGAACGAGGTAATCGCATTTGAATATTACGAGCGCTCCGCAAGAAAAGGATATCCTCCCGCGATGAACGCAACGGGGACTTTGTATGCGAACGGTGAAGGAGTCGCGCAGGATTTTGCGAAGGCCTTCGGCTGGTTTGAAAAGGCCGCGCTTGAGGGCGATGCCCAGGCGCAGAACAACCTTGCCGTCTGCTACGCCAACGGATTGGGCGCTGCCGAGGACGTCGCCGCCGCAGCGCTATGGCATTTGAAGGCCGCGGCGCAGGGCTATGCTCCCGCGCAGTCGGCGATGGGAGACTGCTACATGAACTCTTCCGGCGTTCCGCAGGATTTTACGGAGGGGGCCAAGTGGTATTTGCGCGCGGCGCAGCAGGGCGACGCCGCCGCGCAGGGCAGGCTAGGCAATTGCTATCTTTTCGGCAAAGGCGTTGAGACAAATTACGCCGCCGCAGCGCTCTGGCTTAAGAAGGCTTCAACCGCGGGCGAAGTGGCCGCCATGGCGGACCTCGGCAAATGCTATCTTGACGGCACGGGGGTCCGCAAAAATTACGCGGAGGCCGTGAGGCTTCTCAAAGCGGCGTCTGACGCGGGGGATATGGGCGCGCTTGCGAACCTGGGTGCATGCCACTACATGGGGCTGGGCGTTGAGGAAAATAAAATCCTCGGCAAAACCATGATTAAGCGCGCCGCGGACGCAGGAGATGCCGGAGCAAAGCTGGCTTTCAAACGGATAGCGGGCTATTAGACGTCTGCGCAGAATTGAATTTTTGACTGAACGGGAGGTATTCAATAGCGCTCTGAAAGCCTATTTTTGTTGACACTTCGCCCGCCATGAAAATCCTTGTTGGGTTTTGGAAAAATACGATATGAGCGAGATAAACAAAGCTTACAATCCTGCGGAAGTTGAAGACAAGTGGTACGCAAAGTGGCTGGAAAACGGCTGCTTTGAGGGGAAGGTTGACCCAAAGAAAGAGGCTTACAGCATAGCCATCCCGCCCCCGAACGTCACGGGCGTGCTCACCATGGGGCACGTGCTCAACAACACCATACAGGACATCCTTGTGCGCCGCGCGCGCCAGACGGGCAAGAGCGCGGTGTGGATACCGGGTACGGACCATGCGGGCGTTGCCACGCAGACCAAGGTCAACGCCGCATTGCGCGAGGAGGGCACTTCGGCGGCCGCGCTCGGCCGCGAAAAGTTCATGCAGCGCGCCTGCGAATGGCGCGACAAGCACGGCGGCATCATCCTCGAACAGCTCAAGAAGCTCGGCGCCTCGTGCGACTGGTCGCGCCTTGCGCATACGCTTGACGACGACTATTCCAAGGGCGTCCTCCAGGGATTCGTCCACCTTTACAAACAGGGCTACATCTACCGCGGCAAGCGCATGGTCAACTGGTGCCCCGTCAACCTCACCGCGCTTTCCGACGAAGAGGTCAACATGGTTCCGCAGGTCGGCAAGCTTTACAAAATGCGCTACGAAATTGCGGACGGAAGCGGGAAGTTTCTGGAAATTTCAACCACGCGCCCGGAAACCATCATGGGCGACACAGCCGTCGCCGTTAACCCAAATGACGAGCGCTACAAACACCTCATCGGCAAGAAGTGTTGGAGGCCCTTCGTGCGCAAGGAAATCCCGATTATAGGCGACGAATATGTGGACATGAAATTCGGCACGGGGGTGCTCAAAGTAACGCCCGCGCACGACATTGCGGACTTTGAAATAGGCCAGCGCCACAACCTAGAAGTCATAGACGTTCTCAACCCTAACGGCACTATGAATGCGCTCGCGGGCCCTGAGTTCGAGGGGCTTGACAGGTTCGAGGCGCGCGAAAAGGCGGAGGAGCTTCTGCGCGAAATGGGCCTGCTCGTCAAGGTTGAGCCGTACGAAAACAAGGTCGGCTTTTCCGAACGCGGCGGCGTGCCAATCGAACCTCGCCTTTCCGACCAATGGTTCATGCGCTATCCGAAAATCGCGGAAGCCAAGGAGGCGGTCCAGAGCGGCAAAATAAAATTCTGGCCGCAGCGCTGGGAGAAAACCTACATCCACTGGCTCGACAACATTCGCGACTGGTGCATAAGCAGGCAAATCTGGTGGGGCCACCGCATTCCCGTCTGGTACAGGAAGGGGATAGAAAACCCCGACATTTCAAATCCCGAACACGTGCACGTGAGCGTTGAGGGCCCGTCTGACCCCGAGAACTGGACGCAGGACGAGGATTCGTTGGACACTTGGGCGAGCTCCTGGATATGGCCCTTCGCAACGCTCGGATGGCCGGACAAGGAGGCGATGAAGCGCGACGGGTTCGACTATTTTTACCCGACGAGCGACCTTGTCACGGGCCCGGACATCATCTTCTTCTGGGTTGCGCGCATGATAATGGCCGGTCTCGAATTCCTAGACGGCGGCGACGAAAAGAAGATACCCTTTCGCAACGTCTATTTCACGGGCATCATCCGCGACATGCAGGGGCGCAAGATGTCGAAGAGCCTCGGCAATTCGCCGGACCCGCTCGACCTCATCGCCAAATACGGCGCGGACGGCCTGCGCTTCGGAGTGATGAGCTGCGCCCCGCAGGGGCAGGACATCCTATTCAGCGAGGACCGCGTGCAGCTGGGCAGAAACTTCTGCAACAAGCTCTGGAACGCCTGCCGCTTCAGGCAGATGTCGGGCGAGATGGACGATAATTCTTCCGTTGAAAAGATAGTTTCGCGCATTGACTTTTCCAAGCTGGATGCGGACGACCATTCCGTTCTGGAGAGCCTGCGCAAGGCTTCCGCCGCGATAGATGCGGACTACGCCGAGTACCAGTTCAACGGAATCACGCAGAGCCTGTACTCGTTTTTTTGGAACGATTTTTGCGACTGGTATCTGGAAGTTTCCAAGGCGCGCATGGCGGACGAATCCTCAAAGAGCACGCTTCTTGCCGTGCAGGATTTGTGCCTGAGGCAGACGCTCCTGATGCTTCACCCCTTCATGCCCTTCATCACGGAAGAGCTCTGGCACTCCATGGGCTTCGGCGCGGACGCGTCGTTCATACAGAACGAGAGCCCGAAGTTCGCGGAAGACCTGGAAAAGCACGGCCTGAAAATCGACGCGTCCTGCGCGCTGATTACCGCCAATCTGCAGGACTTCGCGCAGAAGGCGCGCGCGCTCAAGGCGCAGTACAAGCTCGCCGCCAAGCGGGACTGCTCCTTCAGGATAGTCGCTGATGAAAAATTCAAAACGCAGCTTGAGGGCAACATGGACAAGCTTCTGCGTCTCGTGGGCGCCAAGGAAATCATTTCCGAATCCGCCGCGCCCGACGCGGCGATGTCTCCCGCAATAACGGTCTTCGGCACGCTGTTTTTGGACCTCTCCGGCGCTATAGACGTGGCCGCGGAAAAGGAAAAGCTTGGCAAGGAAAGGCTCAAGATTGAAGGGCTCATAGCCTCCACAAACGCGCGCCTTTCCAACGAAGCCTTCGTTTCAAAGGCTCCGCCCGCCGTCATTGAAGGCGCAAAAAAACAGCTAGAAGAGTACAGGGCAAAGCTTTCGGAAATTGAAAGACTGCTCGGCGCCATGTAATGCCCGCAGTATTTCACTAAGCAAAAAACTCCGCAAAATGCGGAGCTTTTTTGTGATTTAATAAGGGCGATTTTCTAATTTTTGAGGGGCGTTTTATTCAAATATTTTTCAAGAAGCAGGCGCCAGAAGACGACGATGAAGGCGGAAAGCGGTATGGCCAGTATCATCCCCAGTATGCCGTTGAGCGCTATGCCCCAGAAGAAGACGGAGAATATGATGACGCCCGGGTGAAGGCCGGTGTTGCCTCCCATGATTTTCGGAGTGAGAACATAGCCCTCGAGCATCTGCACCGCCGCGAATATCGCCAGCACCACCGCCAAGAGAATCAGGCCGCCTTCGGTCTGGAAGAAAGCCGTAGGAAGCGCAACGCCGAGGCCGAGCATGGTTCCAAAGTAGGGAATCACATTCAGGAAGCCCGCGCAGAATCCTATCAAAAAGCCGAACTTTAAACCCGCAATCCAGAAGCCCGTTCCCAGCAGTATGCCCATGATGAAGGCTATAAGAATCTGGCCCCTGAAAAACGCCGTCATAATCATCGTGAACTGTTTAATCAGAAACACGATGTCATCCCGCCATTTTTCGGGGAGGAAGGAGATGTTGTTCTTGAACGCCGCAAAGGCGTCGTACTTTGAGGAGAGCATGTAGTAAAGGTATATGGGGGCCACGGCGAAGGCCGCTACGGCCGCGAAGAAATGCACAACGCCGCTGGTGGCCGCGAGCGCCGCCGTGAGGAAATTAAGCGCGCCTTTGGCGGCAATGCCCACGGTGTCCTTAGATATATTCTGCAAATCCACGGCATCCGCAATTTGCTGCTTAATCGAAGGCAGGTATTTGCCGATGAAATCAACCGCGTTCTTTGCAAAGTCCGGAAAATCCGCAATCAGCATGGTGATTTGGGTGATGAGTAGCGGAATAATTATAAGCACCCCCGCCGTGCAGCCGCAGACTATCAGCGCGAAGACAAGCGCCGTTGCAAGCGGCGCGGAGAGCTTCGTCTTCCCGCAGATGAACGTGACCACGGGCCTGAATATTATCGTCAGTATGCAGGCGGTAACGAGGGGCCAGATGACGGTTCCGAAGGCGCTCAGGGCCTTTGAAAGGAGCATGAAGAGGAAAACTATGAATGCTCCTATTACCAGCGCCGAAACGCAGGTAAGCGCGGCGGCGGCG
>JAVBSZ010000108.1:0-11278 GCA_031556415.1 Opitutales bacterium
AGTTCAAACTCGGCGCGGAGTTGGACTCTTCCGCGCTGCTGGAAGGCGTGTCCGTTGCCAAAGGCTGGGCTGCCAGCCAGGCCGGAGGTATGTCGAACAACTACGCAAGCCCGAGGATTGAGAATTGCCGCTTCTACGGGAACATGGGCACCCACGGCGGCGCAATTTACAATGTGAGAAGCAAGCCCAGAATATCGGGCAGCGAGTTCTTCAACAATTACGCCTACGGCGGCGGCGGTGCGATATCCACCTACATCGGGGAAATATACATAATCGACAGCGTATTCCATGACAATGAGAGCTACGACCATTGCGGCGCGCTTAGAATTTGGGAAAGCTCCGCCACGATAATAAACTGCGCAATTGTCAACAACACGGCCCTTACCAAGGGCGGGGCCATATACAATTTCAAGAGCGACCCCGTGGTGATAGCCTGCACCATGTTCGGCAATTCCGCCGGAGAGGGGCTTTCCGTGTACAACGACCAATCCAGCCCCGTGCTTGTCAATTGCGTTCTGTGGAAGGGCGGGCCCTTCGTTGGGGAACAGGTCCTCAACTATCAAAACCCCTTATCGGCTGAACCGTACCCCTACGCAACAGTTCTGCGCCATTGCGTGCTGGAGCGCGGCTACGAGGGAGAGGGCAACCTGTCGGAAGACCCGCTTCTGTCCGTCATTACCGACGAAGACGGCGGCTTCAAACGCCTGGCGATGGGCTCCCAAAGCTCCGCGCGCGGCGCGGCGGCGGCGCAAAGCGTGCTCGACACCCTTGAGATAGACGTCGCGCTTCCGGCCTTCGATGTCATGGGCGTTGAAAGAAGGAGCCCCACGGCGATAGGCGCGTACGAGTTCCTCTCCGCTTCCGAAGCATGGGCGGTCGAGCAGGGCCTGAGCGGAAGCGACATGCTGCCGACGGCAATCCCCTTCGGAGACGGCCTCACGAACCTTGAGAAGTACGCCTTCGGCCTGAGCGGGGACAGGGCCGCGTCTATGTCGCAAAACGGATACTACGCCGTTTCGCGCTCGGGGAACTATTACGAATTCACGTACGCCATAAGCAAGGCGGCCTCCGGAATAGGGGCGAGCGCGCTGTACAGCAATGACCTCGTCAACTGGTTCCCCGCCCCCGCGCCCGTTTCGGACACGGAGAGCGACCCGCTCATGAACGTCTTCACCGTGAAAAAGGAGAAGGGCTCTTCAGCGCCGCTATTCTTCAAGCTCATCCTGAGCGAGGAGTAGGAAGCGGTTTCCGAACCGCAAAGGGCGCGCGCCCTTTTAATTTTTACACCCCTTCAAAACAAGAGGGTTCCCGTCTGGGAACCCTCTGCTCAAGCTAAAAGCCGGATGTCGGACTTGAACCGACGACCTGATGATTACAAATCAACTGCTCTACCAACTGAGCTAATCCGGCGTGGAAATTATCGGCTTTAGGGAATGTTATTTTTTTTCTTTGGCAAGATTAAAATGTTCCTCGACCTTATCCGCGCGCACACACCGGTACGAAAAAGTTTTGGCTTTAAACGGGGTGTTCATTTTCGCCGTGCGGAAACTTCTTTACTCCTTTGGCGAATCAAACTAAAAAACGCAAATCGTCAAATATGATGCAATTTGAAATCGGGAGGAAAAATGCACAGAAGAGAGTTTATTAGGAAATCCGCCCTGGCTGCGGGTGCGTCGTTCGCGCTGAAGGGAACGTCGCTTGCCCTGAGCGTCAGGGCAAGCGAAAGCTTTTTCAAAAGGTCCGCCAACTCAAAGGTCAATGTGGCCGTGATAGGCTGCGGAGGGCAGGGCAGGTTCCATCTGGCGCGCTATATGGCGGCGAAGGACTGCCGCGTCGTCGCCGGCGCGGACGTCAACGCGAAGAACGCCGCCCTCGCAAAACAGATGGCCGACAAGCATTACGCGGACTCGTCCTTCAAAACGTATTCTGACTTCCGCGAAATTCTTGCGGACAAATCCATAGACGCCGTCAGCATCACCGTGCCCGACCACTGGCACGCGTACATCGCAGTAGCCGCAATAAACGCGGGCAAGCACGTTTATCTTGAAAAGCCCTTCGCGTATTCCATCTACGAGGGGAGAAAAATCCTCGAAGCGCTGAAGAAAAACGGGGGCGTCGTTTTGCAGTTCGGCTCCCAGCAGCGCAGCATGCGGCACTTCCGCAGGGCCGAATACCTCGTGCGCAACGGCTACATAGGCAACGCGCACACGGCCATCGCGTGTTCCCCATACGGGCACATAGGCGGCGAGGTTGAGGCTTCTCCCGTTCCCGAGGGCTTGGATTATGATTTCTGGCTTGGCCCCGCGCGCCATGTCCCTTACACCGCGGGCCGCTGCGACGGCACGAATCCGCCCGGCAAGGGCTGGTACCAGATGCGCGACTATTCCGGAGGATGGGTCACCGCCTGGGGAAGCCACCATGTTGACAGCGCGCAGTGGATAATGGGCAAAGACCTCGAATATCCCGTGCGAGTGGAGGCCGAAGGGGAGTTTCCGAAGAGCGGAGTTTTCGACGTCGCATACAAGTTCTATTCGGAATTCCGCTACGCCGGCGGGAAGAAAATTATTTTCACCACCCCGCAGACCCCGTACCGCGGCAACGTCTGGATAATAGGGGACGAAGGCTGGATAAGCGCGCACCGCGGCGGCTTTGAAGCATCCAACCCTGCGCTCGCGGCCATGCACATTCCGGATGAGCGCATAACGCCGCGCGGCCCCATTGAGGACGACTACTTAAGCCACTTCCAGAATTTTCTGGACGCCATACTTTTCAAAATCCCGACGATCACGACGCCGTCCGCCGCCTGCCTTTCCACGGAAATCTGCCATATGTGCAATATCGGCATGGACCTCAGGCGTCCTCTGGAATGGGATGCCACTTCCCTGTCGTTCAACGATGACGCCGCCGCAAACAGGATGCTGCGCGCCCCCATGCGCGCGCCGTGGACAATATAAAAGGGAGGAACCTATCATGAAAAAATATTTTGCATCAATCTATTTTTTTTGCGCGCTTGCGCTGAATCCGCTTTTTGCGGAAATTCCGGCGCAGCTTTCGGCCTTCGCGCAATATTCCGACGGCGGAGAAAAAAAGTGTGTGGCCGACGCGCGCGCCTGGGCGCTTGGCGGAACCGATGAAACTTTGCCCCAAAGGCTTTCCGCGCTTTCGGAATTTGTGAAGTCCGGCGCGTCTGCGGATGCGAGGGAAATCGCGATAGGATGGCTTGGAAGCCTGGGCGGAGCGGAGGCCGTGGAGGCGCTCAAACCGTCGCTCGACGAACGCCTCAATAAGGAGGCGGATGCGGTAATAGCGGCCATAAAAGGCTCCGCAATTTCGGAAATCGACGTATCCCTCACCGATTTCAGGCGGGAGAGGCGGCACGGAAAATTAATGTATATGAGCTTTGAACACGAAGAGCTGCTCGCCTCCCTCAATGAAGGCGGGGAGAAGGCGGCGCTCGCGCTATCCCACCTTGCGCGGCAGGAATACGATAAAAACCTTGAGGCTTTTTTGAAAGTTTACAGGGAGAACGCGGAACTGAAAGCGCAGGCCTTTAACGCCGTTGCGTGCCTTGCTAAACACGCGTCCGTCAAAGAATATTTCAGAAAGAATCTGGAATCTTCAGACGCCGCAGTACAGCTTGAGGCCGTTGAATTTTCGCAGGCGCTTAACGACCATCTGGCCGCGCAAAAGCTTCTGGAAATCGGTCTCGACAAGTCGAACGCAAACAGCGCAAAGGCGCTTGCGGCCTACGCAAGCGTTGCGCCTTCAAAGGAGTTTTTCGCATTCCTGAGAATGTTTGAGAAGGACGCCTCCATGCAGGGCGCCGTCTGGACGTTTGCGCGCAGGGTGGATGTTGAACTTGCCAAGACGGAGATTTACGCCGCCATGCAGGGCGCAGAACCCGCCTTCAAGGCGAAGCTTCAGGCGATGCATGAGCGGCTCTCGCAAAGCCCCCTGCAGCGCCTTGACCCTCCGAAGGAGCCCGACACTCCGACAAATGCGAGCCGCGCAAGCATGTATCCCGACGGCCATTCCCTTGCCGCGTACATAAACTGCGGCCCGCAGGAGGATGTGAAAAGCGGGAGTGTGCATATACGCTGTGCGGCGGGAAAAAATTATGCAACGGGCAAGGGCGCCGCGCCTTACGACACTGTGGCTTTCGACGCAAAAGCTTTGCGTTATGAAATCGGCGGTTTGGACGATGCGGGCGAATACGTCCTCGGCGTCTCATGGTTTGATTTTGACTCCGACAAACGCCGCCAGGGCCTCTGGGCCAACGGCGTGTGTCTGATGCCCGCAGCCGCCCTCAACGCGTACCACAAGGATATCCCAGCGCCCTCGCGCTTCCAGATTCCGCTGGAGAAGGGCTTGATTAAGGGCGGCAAATTAAGCGTGGAAATCCGCAAAGAGGCGGGGCCGAACGCAGTCGTCAGCGAAATCTGGATTCTTAAAAAAGAGCGCAAGGACGCGCGCAAAAAAGTCCTAATCGTCAGCGGGGACGACTACCCGGGCCATCTCTGGCGCGAAACGCAGGACGCCCTCTCCGCGATACTGCGCAAAGATTCCAATCTCGAAGTCAGCGTTTCCGAAACGCCTTACGTTCTGGGAAGCGCGGCGCTTCCGCATTACGACGCAGTGGTGCTGCACTTCAAAAATTATCCGCAGCGCACGCTTACCGGCAAGGCGCTTTGGGACAATCTTTCAAAATTCGTGAGCGGCGGCGGCGGGCTCATCCTCACGCATTTCGCCTGCGGGGCCTTTGAGGAGTGGAAGGATTTTGTCTCCCTTTCGGGCAGGGTGTGGAATCCTAAAAAACGGGGACACGACCCTTATGGAGTTTTCCAAGTCCGCGTTTTGAAGCCGGACGCCGCGCCGCTGAACGGGTTGAAAGATTTTGAAATCAAGGATGAGCTTTACACCTGCCTTGACGGGGAAACGCCGATAGACACGCTCTGTGCCGCGACTTCAAAAGTCGACGGCAAAGACTACCCGCAGGCTTTTTCCCTCCGATACGGGAAGGGAAGGGTGTTCAGCTGTACGTTGGGGCACGACGCGCGGAGCTATGAAAACCCGCATGCCGCGCGTCTTTGGCTCTCCGCGGCGAAGTGGGCCGCGAAAGCGGACGAATGATTCCGCCTGCTTCCGCTTTGCGCTTGTGTAACCGCGCGCTTTTTGAAAACATTTTCCGCGTGCAAAGGAATGTCAAAGGGAGGGCGATTTTCTGCGGCCTTGTCGCCGCAGTGCTCTGCGCGCTTTTTGCAGCGCGCCTTGACGCGGCCCCGCGCAGGTTTCAGCCGCCGCCGCGCGCGGAGCTCATAAGAGATTTTCACATAGACCTCGCCGTCGTGCTTCCCGAAAACGCATGCGCGGAGGAGCGCAAGGCGGCCAACTTCCTCTGCTCAACCCTCGCCAAAAGCGCCAAAAGCGGCCGCGTTAAAGTCTACGAAAGCTCGGCTTTCTTCGGCGAGCCCTTTGCGATTTTTCTTTCAAAGAATCCGGCGGCGGTGGAACCTTCCGCAGGCATGAAAAATTTCGACTATTGCGACGAATACGTATTCGATGTGCGCAAGAGTTCCGTCCATATAAAATACCCGCATGACAAGGCAGCCTTCTCCGCGGTCGGCGAATTTTTGCGGCGCTTTTGCGGTGCGGAATTTTTTGCGCCAGGCCCTTTGGGAGAAGAAATTCCCAAGCTTGAAAGCCTTTCAATCAGGCTGGGCGCCCGTAAATTTAATCCGTCCTTCAAGGGCCGCATTTTGGGCGCCACAAAGCGCGAAGAGGCTCTATATTGCGCCGTGAACGGACAGGATGTGCGCTTCGGGGGCTCCCCCCACAACCTTCAGCGCATGGGGAAGCTCATCGCTGAAACAAATCCGGAATGGATTGCGTGGCGCGGCGGGCGGCGTGCGTATTTTGCCGGCGTGCAGATGGATTTTTTCAACGCGGACTTCAGGGAGTTCGCCGCGCGGAAGGCGGAGGAATGGTTTGAGAAATATCCCGGGCGCAAGGTCTTTTCTATAACGCATGCGGACTCCGCCTTGTTCGACGAGTCCACGCGCACGGTTTCAGAAATCAGGGGGCTGACGCCGCGCGGGTATTATGACTATTCAAACGCGTATTTCCCCTTCATCAACGCCGTGGCCGACAAGGTTTCCGAAACGAACCCGGGCAGGTTCGTGATGGCGCTGGGCTACATGTACACGGAGAACCCGCCGTCGTTCAAACTGTGCGGCAACACGCTGGTGTACTATGCCTCCGACAGGGGCAACTGGTTCAACGCCGATTTCCGCGAAAAAGACAAGAGGCTGATGGAGGCCTGGGGGCGTTCCGGCGCGGGGCTTTTGGGAATTTACGATTACAATTACGGGTCCCCTTACTTTGTGCCGCGCAACATAGCTCTTCACATGGCGGACTCAATCAGGCACGCGTACGAAAACGGGGCGCGCATCTACACCTGCGAATTCAACCCCGTTTGGGCTTACGACGGACACAAGATGTGGCTGCTTGCGAATATCCTCAAGGACGTTTCCGCCGACCCCGAAGAGCTTCTAAGCGGATATTTCAACTCCTATTTTAAGGAGAGCGCGCACGCCGTCCGATCGTTTTTTGAAAAGGCGCGCATTGCCTGGGATTCCAGGACGGACAGTCCGCATTGGCTCACCCTGTTCAAACGCGAGGCGCAGACGGAGCTTTTCTCTGCGGAGCTTCTGGTGCGCATGGAGCGCGATTTGACGGCCGCCGAGGCTCTCGCGAAAAATCCCAAAGTGATGGCCAGGGTGAGGGAACTGAGGCTGGCCTTCAACGTCACAAAGGCCTTTGCAAAATGCCTTGAAATTAAGACCGAACTTTGGCGGGCGGGCGGAGCCTCGCGCGAAAACGCGCTGCGCCTGCTGGAGCTTTCCGCGCGTCTTAAGGGTGCGATGCAGGAGCGTGACGCCGCCCTTGAAGCGTATTACAAAAGCACCCTCTATCCCAAAACCGACTTTTCCCTTTCTCTGGGCTATGACGCGTCGGACCCGACGGATATGCTCCTCGAAGGGCTTTTAAATATGGACGAGGCCGCCTACGGCGCGGAAATAGAAAAAATAAAGGGGGAAGGGTTTTGCTCCATCGTGCGCGCGCTGCGCAAAAGCCGGAACAAAATCCGCGACGGAGGCTTCGAGCGCTCCGACCATGCGGGCGGCAGGCTCTCCGCGGCATGGTCCGTTTACGACGACGGGGGCTGTCCGAAGACTCTTTCACCGAGCCCTCTCGCCGCCATGGAGGGTAAATTCGGGGTTGAGATGTCTTCGCTCAACGCGGTCGGAATAACGCAGGCTCTCAAGGCGCGTGCGGGAGCGGCCTACGCCTTTGAGATATTCGCCCTCCCGCGCACGGGCCTTGGCGGCGTCTGCTATATGCGCCTTGTTTTTGCTGATGCAGAGGGGCGCCATTCAGGGGCAAGGTATCTCAGGATTCCTCTTGGGCAAACCGACGGCTTCCGCAAAATGCGCGTAATAGGCCGCGCGCCGGAGGGCTCCGTAAGGGCGGTTGCGTCGTTCTTCGCCCTGAATATGGGGGAAGGCGGCCGCGTTTATGCGGACAACGCGGCATTCTTTGAGGCTGAGTGAAGCTTTCACCGCCCGTCTTGCCGGACAGGTGTCCCGCCGCAATAGGTTCCGTAAGCGCGGGAGGCTTCGCGCCCGCCGCCTGCCGATTATCAGGGCGCCAACGCGCCAATGAAAGCTGCTGGGATATTCTCTATGCGAAGATCGCGGACAAATTTTTGCGGAGAAAGCGGGGTATCCGCTTTTCGCGCGGCAAGCGCGGAAATCAGCGCAGGTGCGTCGTGTGCGTGCCGTTCCCGTTCCTTGCTCCCTCTATGACGCCGCTGATTTCCTTCAGCGATATGGGCTTGAGCACGATGTCCGAAAACTCCCCGTACTCCTTTATCTTGAACTGGCTGTCGGCCGTGATTGCGACGACGGGGATGTCCGCCGTCTCCGGGTTTTCCTTCACGATTTTTGCGAGCTCCATGCCCGTCATCTCCGGCATCCATAGGTCCGTAAGTATGACGGAGGGCTTTTTGCTCTTGATGCCCTCGTAGGCCTCCTTGCCCGAAAGGTAGGCGGAATATTTTATGTTCAGCTTTTTGAGGATGGCGCCGAGTATGTTCAGGTTCATGGCGATGTCGTCTATTATCACAACCTCGCCGTCGAAGGGCTTGGGGGGCGAGGCGGGCGCCGCGCTTTCAGCCTCGCGCACGGCGGCCTGCGCGGGCGTCTCGCGCGGGGCTTCGGAGGAAACGGAAACGTTCCTCAGCGTGATTGTGAATGTGCTGCCCTTGCCGGGTTCGGACTCCACGCGTATGTCCCCACCCATTTCCTCGACGAGCCTTTTTGATATGGGAAGGCCCATGCCCGTGCCGTCGTAGGCGAAGTCTCCGCGCGGCTTGTCTGAAGTGTGGCGCTCAAAGGGGTTGAATATGGTATCAAGGATGCCGTGGGGGATTCCCGTGCCCGTGTCCTTAACGGAAATGCGCAGGTTTCCGGAGTCCGCACCCGCGGGTTCAAAGGATATGTCAACATCCACGCCTCCCGTATCCGTGAACTTTATGGCGTTGCCCAAAAGGTTCATGACGGCCTGTCTGAGGCGCAGCCCGTCCAGCATAAGCACGGGGAAGCTTTCGGACACGCCCACATTCAGTCTGATTCTTTTTGATATGGCGCGGAAGGCGAAGAGCTGCCTGAGCTCATCGACAAGCGCCCTGATGTCGACAGGCGTGCGCTTTATTTCCAGCTGGTGAGTCTCCAGCATGGAGAGGTCCAGCACGTCGTTGAAAAGGGAGAGCAGGCTTCTGGCGGAAAGCCCTATGTTTTTAAGGTTCTTATGCCGTTCGGATTTTTCCAGGCTGTCGTCCAGGCTAAGTTCGCTGTAGCCTATTACGGCGTTGAGCGGCGTGCGTATCTCGTGGCTCATGGTGGCCAGAAACTGCGTCTTTGCGCGGTCCGCGGCCTTCGCGGCGCTAAGCGCCTTCATGAGCTCTCTGCTCTTTTTGTTGAACTCCGTGACGTTTACATGGTATTCGAGCGCGTTGACTATCTTGCCAGATTTGTCGCGTATGGGGAAAATCTTAACCACGAAATCCTGCCCGTGGTGCGAGGCCTCGAAAGTCTGGGGCATGCCCGTTCTTATCGCGCGAAGGACGTTGCAGTTTTCATCGACGCAGGAGCGCCCGCAGAAATTGGCGTAGCAGGGCTCCTTGAGTATCTCTCCCGCGCTTTTGCCCGTCATCGCCGCAGCGGCGGAGTTGACGAAAAGCAGCTTGGGGGACGCGTCAAACAGCATGACGGGAAGCTCCAAAGACTCCAGTATCATGCGCTTTTCGGCCTCGCTCTGTTCGGTCTCCTCGGCGGCGCGCCTGCGCTGCATGAAAACTTCGATGATGCTGGCCGCGGAGCCCAGCAGGCGGCTTTCAAAGCCGGAAAAATGGTGGGGCCCCTTAACAAAGCCGACGCCGATGAGGCCGCGCAGTTCGCCCGCCTCGAAAATCCCCTTCAGGAGCATGGCCCTTATGCCGCGCTCTTTGAAAAGCCTTCTGAGCAGCCTCGCCACGTCGGACTTGTCCACCGCCGTGTTTGTCAGCCTGATTTCGCCATCGCTTTTCAGCCGGCCTGTCGTCGCCGCGTAGTGTTCTGGCGTGAGTTCAATGAGAGCCTCCCCCGTCACGCCGGGCGCGCACCACAGGGAGTGGTTTTTTAAGAGCCTCTTTTCGTTGTCGAGCGTATAGACGTAGCAGCGGTCGGCATTGAGCGCGCTTCCGATTGTTTCGGTTATCTTGTCGTACGTTTCCCGCTCGTCGCGCGAGTTGAGGGCGAATTTAAGGCACCGGTTGAGTATCTCCTCGCCTTTGGGATTTTCGGCGGCGCCTTCGTTCGCGGCGTCCGAAAGGGCGCGCGCGCCCGCCGATTTTTTCAGGCGGGATATGGCCGCGTTTTTTGATGCTATCCTGGAGAGCAGGAAAAGCACGAGCGCTGCAAACAGGATTGTTGGCAAATATTGCTGCATAGTGAATATTGACGCCGAAAACGGCGTCTTCCTCCAAAAATTTCCCGGATTCAACAGGAAAATTTCCGTTTGTCAATAGGTGTGAGAATTTTATTGACTGCAAAAGCTTGCGGGTTTCTCATTTCCGGCTATCGGAAAAGGCATTTTTCATGGAAGAGAAAGCATCGTTTTGGAGAAGGAGGCTGAAGGAATTCAGGCTCAGGCGCCTGAGGAATTTGGGCGTGAATTTAATCTGCGCGCTCATACTGCTGGGCACACTCGCCTGGCTTGGCGAATTTTTCCTGCGCCACCACAGGTACGAAATCACGAACGACGCCATTATAGACCAGTACATAGTGCCCGTGAGTGTGCGCGTTTCGGGCTACATCAAGGACGTCAATTTCAGGGAGCACCAGCGCGTCAAAAAGGGAGACGTCCTCATCACCATAGACGACAGCGAATTCAAGGTTCGCCGCGATGACGCCGTTGCGGCCCTCATGGACGCCGAAAGCGCTCTCGACGTCCTCGAGGCTGAGATAGAGGCGTCGAAGAAATACATAGACGCGGCGCAGTCGAACATCGACGAAACGAAGGTTCACACAGGCCAGCTTGAGGCCGACGCCAAGCGCTACGAACAGCTTCTGGAAGACAAGGCGGTTTCAAGCCAGGTTTACGAGCAGAGCCTGAGCGCGCTCAACGCGGGCAGGGCCAAGCTGGTATCCCTTGAAAAGCAGAAGGACGCGCTGGAGGCGCGCCACAAGTCCGACCTTAGCCGCGTCAAGGGCGCAAAGGCGCTCATCCTGCGCCGCAAGGCGGATCTGACCCTCGCGGAACTGGACTTAAGTTACACGAAAATCTGCGCGCCGTACGACGGCTATATGGGCCGCCGCTCCATAGAGCGCGGAGAGTACGTGTCTACGGGTCAGGCCGTGGCGAACTTCGTGGACGACGAGGAGAAGTGGATAACCGCGAACTACAAGGAGACGCAGATAGCCTCCCTTCACGTGGGACAGAGCGTGAAAATCAGCGTGGACGCCTTTCCGGACATGGTTCTGGACGGGAAAATCAGCGCAATATCGGTGGCCACGGGCTCAAAGTATTCAATGCTGCCCATAGACAATTCGGCGGGGAACTTCGTGAAGATACGCCAGCGCATACCCGTGAGGATAGACTTTGAAAACGTGCCCGCCGAAACGCTCGCGCTTCTGCGCGCGGGCATGATGGCTGAGGCGGCCGCGGTAAAGTAGGGTGC
>JAVBSZ010000049.1:0-8099 GCA_031556415.1 Opitutales bacterium
GCGGCGGCGGCGTTGCCAGGGATTATTTTCTGGCGGCCCTCAAGCTCTATTTTGTCCGCCAAAGATGATGCGAAGTTTTCCAAATCCGTGACCATGCCCTTCGTCATCGAAAGCAGAAAGTTGTAGCCGAACACGGAGGGAATTGCTACGACGAGGCCCGCGACGGTCGTCAAAAGCGCGCCGGAAACACCCGGGGCGAGAGCCTGCAAAGTCATCACCGCGTGCTGGCCCATTCCGCCGAAGCTGTCCATAACGCCCCAGACCGTGCCCAGAAGGCCGAGAAATGGCGCGCCCGTGACGAGCGAGCCCAGCAAAATCATTTTGGATTCATACCTGATGCACTGGCGCGCTATTGAGCGCTGCATGGCGTTTTCAACAAGCTGCATTCTCAGCGCCAGAAGTTCCGCGCTGGATTCTGCGGAGCCGAACCTGTTCCACGCCGCCACGGCCTCGCGCAAAACCGCCGCGTAAGTGCCCCTCATGCTGCGCGCCTCCGCAGCGGAGCCCAGCGCCGACGCGCTCCTGGCCAGCATGTTCTCAACCGCGACATTGCTGTTTCTGAGGTCCGAAAGGTCGTTGTATTTGCCGAGCATCACGGCCCACGCCGCTATGCTGAAAACCGCAAGGATGATGACTATCACCTGCCCCGCAAGGTTTGATTCCACAAAATACGACACAAGGCTGGTGCCGCTCATTTCGGCGAACAGATTAAGGTTGGAAAACATTGAAATCATACACTCTATGGAGTAATTCAGACTTTGACAAAAAATCCAGATAATAATTCAAAAAACGCAGGTTTTTTCATCCCCCCATTGCGGAGATGCGCACCTTGAGTTCGGCGATGCGCGCTTCCACAATCGGGTAGAGGGGTTCGTCGCGCTCGAGGATTTTCAGAAGCGCCTCGAGCACCTTCACGGCCGGCGCGAGGCGGCCCGTTTTCACGAGGCATTCCGCGTAGTAGCGGCGCACGAATACGGGCGGGTCCTCCTGCGTGTCCATGATTTTTTTGTACTCCTCAAGCGCCGAGGCCCAGTCGTCAAGCCGGTTGACGTAAATCTGCGCCTTGGCGAGTGTCAGCGTCTCGTTGCCCGGCAGGCGCTTCAGGCCCTCGTCGAGAAAGGCGACGGCGCGCTTTGCCTGCCGCCTGCGCACGGACGCTTCCAGCTCCGGAGAAACCTGCGCGCCCTTTTTGCGCATGTCCTCCATTATCCACACGGGGGTGTCGTACCCTATGATGTCGCTGCCAAGCTTCCAGAAGGACACCATCTTGGGGTCTATTGCCACGGCCAAATCCATCGCCGCGAGGCACTCGCTAAGCCGCCTCTGCTCCCAGTATAGGTAAGACTTTATCCAGACGAAGTCCGCAATCAAAGACCTGTAGCCGCCGAGGATGCCGAAAAGAACGCCCTGCCCCGCCGTATTGCTGATTATTTGGCGCGTGCTCTCCCCCTCGCCCGCATCTTTAAAGAAAGACCGCAGCGGCGAAAACAAGACGCCGAGGCCCGCGCAGACGCAGAGCAGCAGCGTCCATTTTTTCAAAGAGTCTTTCAGCTCCGGAGGCATGCCGTTTTAAAAGGCCCTCTTGTTGAAACAGTATGACGCCAGCAGCCCCGCAGCAAACGCGTAGACCGCGCCGTAAGCGACGCAGAGGCCGAAGGCCGCCATGTCAACGCCCGCGAAGATGAATTTTTCAGACCGCGCAAAGACGTGCAGGTCCGGAAATATTATGGCGGCGATGTGCTGGGCCATGTTCATATCCCCCTTCGCGCCAAAGTCCGCCGCGCCTATCATGCTGGCGCTCATCACCATGAAGGACACTATTATTGAAAACATCAGCGAGGACGAAAGAGAGCAGATGAGCACGCTCATCGCCGCCACGAGAACCAGCTTCACCCACTGCAGAAAGACGTACGCCGCGAGCCCCGCAAAATCCGGAGTCTGCCCTTCCAGATACTCCTTCGGCGCCCAGTCCAACCCCGCGTAGACTATCGCGAGCATCGCGGCCGTAGCCAAACCTATGGCGATTGCAAATACTCCGAGCATGGCCGACACCCCGCAGATTTTTCCGAAGACGAACTGGACAAAACTCATCGGCTTTGAGCGCAGCGTCATGAGCGTCTTGGTTTCAATCTCCGAATGGATGAGCTGGCAGGACGCCGTTATGGCCATAATCGCGCCGAAAAAGCCGAGCGCGCCGCTGCCGAAATCCGCAATGAAGTGCAGCTGCCCGTGCCCCAAATCCAGCTTCAGAAGGTAGTTTGAGCACAGCACCAGGCCGAGCGCCACCGTGAAAATAAGCGCCATGAGCTTCTGGCGTATGGCCTCCTTGAAGGTGTTGGCCGCTATCAGATAAACGTTCCTCATTTTCCGCGCCCCACTATCCGTTTGAAATATTCTCCGAGCGAAATCTTGCCCTGCGAGAGCGACACAACTTCCGCGCCCAGCCCCTTTGAAAATTCGACAATCTCACCCGCCCTGCGCGCGTCGACGTTGCGCAGCTCAAGGCGCATCTCGTCCGAAAGCGTGAGCAGTTCGTCCAAGGAACCCATGGAAACGAGCGAGCCTTTTGAAAGTATGCCGACCCTGTCGCAAAGCTTTTCAACCTCGCCCAAAAGGTGAGAGGAAAGCAGTATGGTTTTGCCGGATTCCTTGAGTTTCAGAATCGTCTCCGCCATGTCGGCCATGCCCACGGGGTCCAGGCCCGAGGCGGGCTCGTCAAGTATCAGAAGCTTCGGATTGTGCACTATGGCCTGCGCAAGCCCCGCGCGCTGCTGCATGCCCTTAGAATACACCGCAAGGCGCCTGTTGGCGGCGTCCGCAAGGCCCACGGTTTCCAAAGCCTCCAGCGCCGCCTTCTTCGCCGCGGCATTGCCCATGCCGCAGAGGCGCGCGTAAAAGCTCACAAGCTCAAGGCCCGTCAGAAACTTGTAGAAGTTCGGGGTTTCTGGAAGGTAGCCTATGCTTTTTTTGAGGCCCGAAGAAAGCTTCTCGGAAAATATCTCAAAGCTTCCGGAGTTGGGTTTGACGAGGCCCAGAAGTATCTTTATGGCCGTGGATTTCCCCGCGCCGTTCGCGCCCAGAAGGCCGAAAATTTCGCCCTCGCGCACGGAGAATGAAAGGCCCTCAAGCGCCCTCACGGCCACGCCGCGCACGCCGAAGCGGTAGTGCTTGGAAAGCGAGTCTGTCTTTATTGCGTCCATCGGCCTAGTGCTTTATTGAGAAACCCTTGTAGGGCAGGCAAAAATCCCGCCTCTCGTCCGCGTCTTTTATAAAGGGGGACATGGTCCTTTTGAGGTCTTCGGCGAATTCGCGCACCTCGGCCTCCTCGCCGACCGCGCAGAGGTGCACGCGCCCGTCGTCGAGGTTCTCCACGAAGCCGGAGACCTCGTACCCCTTCGATATTTCCAGGGTTTTGAACCTGAAGCCCACGCCCTGCACCCTTCCGCTGAACCAGACCTGCAGCCTGAATTTGTCCGTTTGCATGGAAGAGCATTAGATTGTATGCGCCGCAAATGGCAACAAATTTCCGGAAAATAGGCGTATGCAGCGGCATTTAAAAATTTATCGAAACATTTTTAAGACTGCGGCGTCTATATTCAGCATGGACGTTTCCGCGCGCGGGCCAGACGCTCGCGTGCAGATTGTGATTGACTTCGGCGTCCCTTACATAAAAGAATAACCGCTTATGAAATTAAACAAATATATCGTTTCCGGCGTAATTGCGGCCTCCGCGCTTTGCGTCTCGGCAGGACTTTCGGCTCAAACCAAGGAAGAGGTTGACTCTTATCTGAAGACTTTCGGCTACTGGCTCGGAAGCACCAACGGCCTCACGGAACTTCAGCTTAGCGAAGAGGAATTCGCAGTGTTCGTCAAGGGCATGAAGGAAGCCTCGCAGGGCGCGCCCCGCCCCGAAAACATCCAGGAAATAGGCCCCAAGATGGCCGAATACCTCCAGGCGCGCGCCCAGAAGACCATTGACGCGCAGAAGGCTAAGGCCGAAGAAGCCGCCGCTGAATTCTGGAAGGAACTCGCCAAAGACCCCAAGGTCAGCAAGACGCCCTCCGGCCTGCATTACGAAATCACCGAAGCGGGCGCGGACCCGAAACCCTCGGAAGACTCAGTCGTGGTTGTCAACTACACGGGCAAGCTCGCAAACGGAACGGTGTTTGACTCCTCCATTGAGCGCGGCAAGCCCGAAGAATTCTCCCTCGCGCAGGTCATCCCCGGCTTCCGCGAAGGCCTTATGAAGCTCGGCAAGGGCGGTAAGGCGAAGCTCTACATCCCTGCGGCCATCGGCTACGGAGACCAGCCGCTTCCGGGAATCCCCGCGGGTTCAACGCGGGTGTTTGACGTCGAGCTTGTAGACGTGAAGGCGCCCGCGGCCCCCGCAATGCCTGCGATGCCCGCAGCTCCCGCGGCTCCAGCAGCCGCGCAGGAATAAGTTTTCTTCCTTAGCAGGATTTTTCAAAACCCCCGCCACGCGGGGGTTTTGTTTTTTTTAAGTTTCAGGCCTCTAGAATATTTTGTTTTAGTTTGAGATTTATTCTGCGCCGGCCGAAAACAAAACGCAGGCGCATTGTGAAAAATATGTTAAATGCGTTTTGCCTTCCAAAACCCTACATGTCGTTTTTTTTCACGTGCCGAAAAAAATTTCCGTTTCCCGACACATTTATTGATCCGATCCAAATTAGAGCAAAAATGCTCCGACCGAAGAAAATTACGACAGCCTCACTCAATTTTGGCGCAATGATTTGAGACGGGAAATCCGCGCAAAAAAACGCGATGAACGTATGCAGGTTGCGCATGACCAGAGCGGGGGCTTTTGCAACGGGCGGATTTATTGCCCAACGCATTCGCCAAAACTTCGCCAAACAAGCCTGGCGCCGACGGAGGAGATATGGTCGTCATCCTCGTATGTCAGCATGCCGTCACGCCAATAGGTATAGCGGTTGCCGATGAAAAAAATCTCTTCGCCGTGCAGGATTTTTGCGAGCTTTGCGCTCTCGATATCTTTCAGGATTGCGGAGGTTTCGGCATTGCGTTCGGCGTATTCCTCTTTGCTAAGAGAGAGGTCATCTTCATGCCTTATTATGCGTATTTTGCGCTCGTATTCGTCTACATTGTATCTGAATTCTGGGAAGGAGGCGAATATGAATATCTCCTTGCCGGAATCTTTGAGCATGCGGCAATGCTCCGGAAGGTCATGCGCGAGGATTTCGTTGTCGGGAAGGTCTATCTTCTTGTTGATAACGTCCACCTGCTCAATGTCCAGATAGCCGTAGCCCGTCATCTTGGTAAGGATGTTCCAGCGGTTGGCCATGAAGACTTTTTTGATGTTCTTCTGCTCGGCAAGCCAGCCCATGACCTCCCTGTCCATATTCCCGCGCCCGACTATACCGCGCGCAAGGCGGATATCCGCGTTCCAGACAAACTTCACATGCTCCAGAACGTAAATGCAGCTCAGGCCCTTTTCTTTCAGGATTTCGTCAAGCGCGCGGGCCAAAACCTGGCCGTGGCTGTCGCCGAGGAAGGCCATTTCCGGCGCCGCATTTTTGTCGCCTATTTTCATGACCGAGAAAATCTCTCCGTTGCGCGTCATTGTGGCGAAATTGATTTTTTCAATGTGATCCTCCGCTGCGGGTATGGCGTTCGCCTCCTTGTGGATGAATTTGCTGAAGCCCTTAGTCTTATAATAAACCACGCAAAGCGCGGAGCTGGCTGCGGCCAGCGTGAGAAAGAGAATCAGCGAGTGCCTCTTCGTCCAGGTTCGCGAGGCGCGGACGGGCATCTCGACGAACTTCCACGACAGCGCCGCCATTGCGAAGGAACAGAGCGTTATGCAGGCATAATCGGCGGGGCCGAGGATGTCATACTGGATATACTTCCAAAATACGATTATCGGCCAGTGCCAGAGATAGAGCGAATACGAAATCTTGCCCACGAACACGAGCGCGCCATTTTCGAGCAGCCGCCTGACGGGCCCGACATTTCCGAACCTGAGCATCAGCACTGTCGAAAGCACGAACGGCAGCGCGGAATACGCAGGGAACCCCATGCGTTTGTTGAGTATGCAATAAGACACCATCATCACCGCGATGCCCAGCGGGGCGAGCAGGGAAGTTGTCGCGCCGCCCTTTCCGCCGCTTTTTGAAACGCTTTTTATGGGAGAAATGTACGCAAGCAGCGAGCCCGCCAAAAGTTCCCACGCCCTATACGGAAGGAAGAAGAACACCCTCTGCGCGGCGACGGGGTCTTCCTTGTATATCCGCCATGAGGCGACGGCGAAGGATAAGCCCGCAACGGCCCACAGGCAGAGGGAAAGAACGCGCGGGCAGTATTTTGAAAGCAGAAAGAGCGCTATGGGGAGGAATATGTAAAACTGCTCCTCCACGCTCAAAGACCACATGTGCAGGAGCGGGTTGGGCAGCGAGTGCACCCTGAAATAGCCCGCATGGCGCGACAGCTCCCAGTTGGCCAGGAAGAAGTTGGAGGCGAAGGCGGACTTGGCCGTGGAAACCAGCGGCTCCGCAAAATAGACCAGCGGCGCAAAAAGAAGCACCGCGAACATCATGAAAAAATATGCGGGGATGATGCGCTTGACGCGGCGGTTGTAGAATTCCGCAATGCTGAACTTGCCCCCCCTGATGTCGCCGAGAATGTTCTTCGTGATAAGGTAGCCCGATATCACGAAGAAGACGTCTACCCCCGCAAAGCCGCCCGGGCAGAACGAAGAGTTCAGATGGTACAAAAGCACCGGCAGTATGGCGAAGGCGCGCACGCCGTCTATGTGCGGAAGATAGCCGCTGTGATAAACCAAACCGTCTGGCGATTTTTTCAGCATGGCAGGATTTTTAAAGCAGCCATTTCAAAGTCAAGTTGAAACGAGCTGAACGGCAAAACGTTCCGTCTGCAGAGAAAATATTTGTTCCGATACCACACCCTTTTAAGAAAAACCAAAAGCAGCTCCTTGTTTTGACGCAATGATTCGGAATGAATAACGAGGCTTGGCGTCGCGCGCGCGGGTGCGCGGCGTGTCAAAAAAACAGCACTTGTCATATTAGCCCGAAAAGATTGGATGCAGGGCGAAGCGCGAAATCGCAAAGAAAACTGCGCATGATGATGCGCAAATATAGCGAGTGTTAACCGCGACGGTGGGGGTTTGCAAAACAAAGCCCAGACTGGACAAAAAGGCTTTGCCATTTTACCCGAACTAAGCGAGAAGCGAGATGGCGTGGATTGCGCAACAACCAAGCCGCGAGTTCAAAAAAAGGTGGAATCTCTTTCAATTGGCGGCACTCTAAGAGTCTGACCTGTCGGCCTTTTTTAAGGACGGGTTTATCGCCAAAAGCGTTCGTCAAAAAGAGGGGAGATGGCTTTCGGGGGATGCGGAGACGTAGCTCACAATCGACAAACGGGAGTTCATGCCGGCGTCTATGGGGTTCTCTCCGGCGGCGGAGGAATAGAAGGCGTTTTCGGCGAAGGTGGCGGAGAGCTCGGGCAGGCTGGCAGACTTGAGGCCGGAAGGCGAGGACGCGGACTGCGTGGGAGAAACCGCAGAAAAATAGAGCGGGGAAAGAAACAGGGTCGCGGCAAAAAGCGCGGTTGCGCCCGCGGGAACGAGCCTCGCGGGGGAAAATGAAAATGCGCGGGAAAAGAAGGACTGCTTTTTTACGAGGGAAAGCGCCATTTTGCGCTTCATGCCCGCGTCAAACTCACGCCACTGGGCTTCCGTGGGAGTCTCTGCGCGTTTGAGCTTCATCAGCTCTTCGAACTTTATCTTGTCCTTTTGCGGCATTTTTTATTCGGGTTGGATTCAGCTCAAATAGTCTTTCAACGAGGCCTGCAGCTGCTGCTTTGCGTAGTACAAACGCGTGCGGACCGTAGCGGCGCTCGTCTTGGTTATCTGTGCGATTTCGTCATGGCTTAAACCTTCAACTTCGTGAAGAACCACGACTGTCCTATGTTTAATAGACAGATTTTGGAGCGATTCGTTCAATTTTTCCCGAAGTTCGTTCAGAATCGCGTTCTTTCGCCCTCCGGCGCCCTTCTCGACGAGTTTGTCGACAATTTCGGAGGAGGCCAGCTCCTCGTTGACATTT
>JAVBSZ010000192.1:0-2899 GCA_031556415.1 Opitutales bacterium
CGAGGTGGCCCGGGCGCTGGAGGCAGACGAAGGATACGAGCCCGCAGAGGCGTTCGATGTTTTTCCACTTGTGCAGCAGCGGGAGATGGTCGCTGCCGATAATCCACGCGAATTCTTTTTGCGGGAATTTTCCGGCGAGGAATTCCGCCGTTTCGCACGCGTAGACCGTGCGCTTTTGCGACATTTCAAAATCCGAAATCTCGGCGTCGAGGCCGGAATTTTTCAAGGCGGTTTCCAGCATGGCCAGCCTGTCCTGCGCGCTTGCGGCTGCGGGGGAATCTTTCAAGGCCGCCTGCCACGCGGGGACGAACAATATTTTTCCGCACGCGGCGGAAGCCAGACAGGCGCGCGCGATGTCAATATGAGCCCTGTGCACCGGGTCAAAACTCCCGCCCAGTATGCCGATTGTCCGCGTCTGCTGCATTGCGTAAAATATTTTTGAGAGCGCACGCGTTGTCAACATGCAAAAAACCTCCCGAACATAAGAGCTGTGGGAGGCTTTTAAATGCGGATGAGTTTTCGCAAAATTTATCTACCAGCCTTGCGCCTGCGGTATGCCGCGAGGGCCAGTGCGAGTGCGCCAAAGATAGCGGCGCAGGTTGCGGGCTCGGGAATGGGCGCGATGTATATGCTGCCGCCTTCCGCGAATATGTTTCCGCTGAAAGTTCCGCCGAAGTCGAAAATGTTGTTCAAAAGGCCGTCGGCAATGGTTGAGTTCGGGGAGTCCACAAGCTTGTAGTTGTCGGCGAGGGAGGCGAAGCCGGAGAGGTCCAAGAGGATTTTGTCCGTGTCGGAAGCTCCCGAAAGATTCAGAGTTCCCGTGAGGCTGATGAGGTCTCCGTATTGTATTTCTAGGATTGAGCCGCCTTCGAGGGTGAGGCTGCCGAGCGTGATTGTTCCCGCGCTGTTGCAGGGGGCGAGGATGCCGCCGTGCCGTAAATCGCCTTGTTTGTGACGGAGAATGCGCCGCCGTAGCTGCTGCTGTAAGCGTTTTGCAGCGTCAGCCCGCTAAGATTCAGGTTTGAAACTCTCGAATTAATATTGAAAATCTGGTATGTGCCCGTGCCGTCTATCGTTATTGGGTTGCCGCCGTTTGCGCCGTTTATGGAAATGTTGTCTTTTGTGATGCTCGCAAACGCGCTCGTGAGCGTTATCGTGCCGCCAGCGGCGACGTCAAAAGTATAGACGTCGTTTTCCGCCTACTGGTTAAGCGCATAGCGCAGAGTGCCCGCAGTGTTGGTGTTTGCAAGCGAAGTTATGGTCTGGTCTGCCGCCTGCGCGGAAAGCGCCGCAAATAGCGATGCGAGTGAAAGCGATATTGTGCGCACAAGAGAAAGGCGGTTTTTTATAAAATCGATAATTCAGTTCTAAATAGTTTAATTTTTAGCAATTCTGAATGCGCAAATATTTGTAACTAAAATAAAACAAAAGTTTCACTTTTTCAATATATTTGCAAATTTTGGCGGGAAAGTCCGAGGCGAAAAAGGAGGGGGATTCCCCAAAACGCGCCAAACAGTTTGCCAATTAAAAAACAAGAAGTTTCCTGTTTCTTTAACTTTTTACGTTTAGGCTCAACGATTTTGGATGAGAAATTCATACGAGAAAAAGCCCCGCGCTGGGAGCGTATAAGTAATACGTGACCTGTGCGGGGCTTTCTTCGAGGATGGATTTATAGCCAAAAGCGTTGAGCCTAAACTATAAAAGGAAGATGGAGCCCAGGCCTAGGAAGATTAAGAACCCGCAGGTGTCCGTAGTGCCGGTTGTGAAGATTGAGGAGCCTGCGGCGGGGTCCAGCTTGAAGCGCGCGAGGGTGAAGGGGACGAAGCTGCCTATGAAGCCGCCTAGGGTCATGTTGAGTACCATGGCCGCCCACACTACGAGGGCGAAGTCCCCCCTGTGCGTGGTGAGGAGGGCTATGACGCTTGCGACCGCGCCTATGAAGACGCCGTTGAGAAGCCCCTTGAAGGTTTCGCGCGTGCAGATTTTTGGCGCGTCAAAAATTCCCACTTCGCCCATGCCCAGAGAGCGTATGGTGACGGCCAGCGTCTGCGTGCCGGTGTTGCCGCCTATGCCCGCGATTATCGGCATGAAGACCGCGAGCAGCGCCAGCGTTGAAATCTGGTCCTGAAAGCAGCCCACAACGAAGGAGGCGAAGAAGGCCGTGGCAAGGTTCACTATGAGCCAGGGCGAGCGCTGGTGGAGGCTCTTCACGATGGGGTCGAATATCGACTCGTCCGCGCCCGCGCCCGCGAGCATCTGCATGTCCTCGTTGCTCTCGTCGCGGATGATGTCCATGACGTCGTCGTGCGTGATTATGCCCAGCAGCCTGCCGTCCCCGTCCACTACGGGCAGGGTGTGGAAGTTGGTGTCCGCCATGATTTGCGCTACGACGTTCTGGTCCATGGTGGGCGCCAGAAGCCCTATCAAATCCGTGTGCATGATGTCGCGTATGAGCTGGTCCTTTTTCGCCAGCACAAGGTCGCGTATCGAGAGGACGCCAAGGAGCGTTTCGTCGGCGTCTGTCACATAAAGGTAGTGGGCGTTCTCGTAGCCGTCCTTGGTTTGGCGCACGGTCTCGATTGCCTGGTCAACGTTCAGGTTCTCGTTGACGGTGGCCACATCTGGGTTCATTATCCCCCCCGCGCAGTCCGCCGGATATTCCAGAAGCTCGCGGACGCTTTCGGCGGTTTCGGGCTGCGTGCGGTCAAGGCCTTCGAGGAGCCTTATGCGGTCCTCCTCCTCGAGTTCGGCCACGATGTCCGCCGCGTCGTCCGCGTCCATCTCGTGGAGGACGCCGAGGGCGCGGTGCTCGCGCATTTCGGAGACGAGCTCTGCGGAGTCTTCCGGCTCCATCTCGGCGATGATTTTTGAGGCCTCCTCGGCGTCGAGGCGGCGCAGA
>JAVBSZ010000054.1:0-13265 GCA_031556415.1 Opitutales bacterium
CTCGTCGTCAAAGCGCACGGTTCGAGCAGCGCAAAGCAGTTCGCGGGCGCTTTGGAAATCGCGCTGCGCTGCGCAAAAAAGCAGATGAACGAACACATACGCTCCGACGTCGAAAGGCTGCACCCCCACATCTCCGAGGCCAAGGCCAAGGCGCAGGACGCCGAAGAATAGGGCACTCTGGGGCGGGGCGGCGCTTAATAGAAAAAATTTCACGCAAAATTTCTGATGGAAAAAAGATCTGTAATAATCACCGGAACGGGCTCGTATGTGCCCGAAAAAGTCGTCACCAATGACGACCTCGCAAAGATGATGGACACGAGCGACGAATGGATCTACTCGCGCTCCGGCATCAAGCAGAGGCGCATAGCGCGCCCTGACGAGGCGACCAGCGACATGGCCGCGGCGGCCGGCAAAAACGCCATAGAAAGCGCCGGCCTCAAGCCAGAAGACATAGATTTGGTCATAGTGGCCACCGTCAACCCCGACATGCCCCTGCCCAACACCGCCTGCATAGTGCAGACGAAGCTCGGCATCAGGACGAACATCCCCTGCTTTGACATTGAGGCGGCGTGCTCCGGCTTCGTCTACGGCATGGAGATAGCCACGCGCATGATGCAGTCCGGCCACTACAAGAACGCGCTTGTGATAGGCGCGGAAAAGCTCTCGTCTATGGTTGACTGGGAAGACAGGGCGGCCTGCGTGCTCTTTGGCGACGGCGCGGGCGCGGTCGTGCTCACGCTTACCGACGACGAGAACGTCGGCGTGCTCGACACCGTTTTGGGCGCCGACGGTTCCGACAACATGATTTTGGCGGTTCCCGCGGGCGGCTCGGCAATGCCGACTTCCGCAGAGACCGTGAAAAACAAAAAGCACTTTCTGCACATGGAGGGGCGCGAGGTCTTCAAGCACGCGGTGAAAATCATGCAGGAAAAATCCTTCGAGGTTCTCGAACGCTGCGGCGTCAAGCCGGAGGATATCACGCTGATGATACCGCACCAGGCCAACATACGCATAATAGAGGCCGTCACCAAGCGCCTCAACCTGCCCAAGGAAAAAGTTTACGTCAATATAGACAAGTACGCCAACACCTCGGCGGCCACCATCCCCATTGCGCTCGACGAAGTTGTGCGCGGCGGCATGCTCAAGAAGGGGGACCTGCTCGTGCTCGTGGCCTTCGGTGCGGGCTTGACGTGGGGCGCAACACTCGTAAGATGGCACTAATTTAAGAGACGCCATGAAAAACATCTTTGCCGCAATCCTATTCGTTTTCGCATCCGCCAGCGCACTGCGCGCGGATTTGGTGTGGGACAAGGACAGGGGCTGGCAGATTGAGGGCGGCGTGCTCGCCAACGTTTTTGGAGACTCGGTCGGCGTTGAGAACGCCCTTCAGGCAATGAACGAAGGCCGCAGGGCGCAGGAGGAGGAAGACTACTGGTCGGCGCTCAGCTATTACAACCTCGTCGTCACGGAATATCCGGAGAGCATTTTTGCGCCCGAAGCCTACTTCCAGATGGGCAAAGTCTACGCAGCGCGCGGGCAGTTTGAGAGCGCGTACAACAGTCTTGAGCAGATACTCAAAAAGTATCCGGACTACCAGAAATTCAACATGGTCATAGGCGAGCAGTTCAAGGTCGCCTCCGCCATGCAGGGCGGGGCCACCACGTACCTCTGGGGCTGGTTCCCCTGGTTCACCAGTACGGAAGACACAATCAAATTTTACGAGAACATAGTTAAGCGCGCCCCGTATAGCGACTACGCGCCGATAGCGCTGATGAACATCTCGCTCATCGCGGAGGACGAATCCATGCCGGAAGTCGGCGAAGACGCGCTTGACAGGCTCATCAACAACTACCCCAACAGCCTCTTCGCGCCCGACGCCTATTTGCAGATGGCGAAGATCTTTAAGAAGCTCGTGGAAGGTCCGTATTACGACCAGAATTCGACGGAGAAGGCCATCAGCTTCTATCAGGACTACCTCATACTTTTCCCGAAGGAGTCCGGCATAATCAACGCCGAACAGAGCCTTGACGACATGCGCGACACCCTCGCGCGAAGCCGCCTCGTGATGGGGGATTTTTACTACTATTACAGGACGGACAACCGCGCCGCCGCAATCTTCTACAACGAGACCATCACCCGTGCGCCCAACAGCGCCGCCGCCACAGAGGCCCGCGAGCAGCTCGCAAAAATCTCCAGGGGCGAGATAGCCCCCATGACGCCCGTCGACTGGTTCTGGGGCAGGTATGAAAAGCCGGACATAGACTCCTTTGACGAAGCCGCCGAACTCGAGAAGATGGATTCCGACCGCTTTGAAACCCTCAGCGTAATAGACTTCCTCACCACCCCGGGCACCGCCGTCGAAGAAGTCGTCGAACCCGACGGCACCGAAAAGACCTACAGGTCAATCGCGCCGGTGGACTTTCATGACGAGTGGTTTTGGGAGCCTGTCTCCACCGCACCTTAGTTTTAACGAACGATTTTGGCACAGAAGTTCGTTGCTGCAAAAAATTGCGACCATCACGTGCATCTAGCACGCTACGGCCCGCAATTTTTTTTGCGCCTGCTTCTGCATCGAAAAATCATTGCGCCTTAGAAGTAGTTGAAAAAAACGGCGGGCGAAGAATTTTTTTGATGCCACCTTCGGCGGTGAGTCAAATGTATGCGGACGAATTCAATTCTTGAATCAAATGGCGATTCAAGTTTGAATTGGAGGATATGGGGAGATTTATATTTTTATCGCTTTTGTTTTTATCGTTTTGCGCTTTTGGCGCGGAGCCGGCGGGCGTTGTTGTGGTGCACAATGAGCCGTCGGATTCGGGGCGCTTCATAGGCTCGCCGTCGTTCGTGAAAATAGGCGGCGTCTATTACGCCTCTCACGACTTTTTCGGGCCGAATTCCGGGGAACGCGAAATCGGCATAAGCCGCGTCTACCGTTCCATCGACAAGGGTGAAACTTGGGAGTTCTGTTCGGAAATTCAGGGCGCATTCTGGGCGCGCCTTCTGAACATAGGCGGCAAGCTTTACCTCTTCGGGCCGGACAAAAACCCGACGCCTAGCAAGACCAAGCGGGTTTTAAAGGACCTTTCCTTCGGCCTCATTGAAAGCAAACACGCGGACAACAGGGTGCTGCTGCGCCGCAGCGAAGACGGCGGCAAAACGTGGACGAAGCCCCAGGACGAAAACAGCGGGATTATCCTTCAAAACGGGCATTACGGCTGTGCGCCCACACCGTCATTGGAGCGGAACGGATATTTGTATCTTGCACTAGGCAGCCGCTTCATGCGCCTGAATCTCGCGGCGGAAAACCCGCTCGCCGCGGCAAGCTGGGAGCTCTTCCCGAACTCCGCCGTGCACAACATGAAAATAGGCGAAGAAAAACACCTCTGTCACGAGTGCGGCGTAATCACCCTTCCCAACGGCGCTCTCGGCATGATTGGCAAGATGGGTTATTACGAATGCGGCGACGACCGCGCGGGGGTTTTCGTATTCGATGAGAAAAACAAAAAGACGCTTCTTTATAAAAGGAAGGGCGTCTTCCCCATGCTCGGCGGCAGGATTAAATTCACCGTGTGCTATGACGATATTTCAAAAAAATACTGGTCTCTCACAAATTTCCTGCCGGAGGAAGATTACGGGGAGAAGGCCGACTTGCGCCGCAACACGCTTGCCCTCGTCTCGTCTTCAGATTTGGAGAAGTGGGAACTTAATTGCATAATCTTCCATTCGCCGGACGTCGTGCGCGAGGGCTGGCAGTACGTCCATCTGGAAGTAGAGGGTGACGACATCATCGCGCTCTCCCGCACGGCGCTCAAAGACGCCGCGGGCTACCCCCCGCGCGGGCATGACGCCAACTTCCTCACCTTCCACCGCATAAAAGATTTTAGAAAGCTTACTCCTGCCGATTCCTGCTCAAGTGCCAAAGAGCGTCTTTCAAAGACGCTGAAAAAATACTTAGGCAATATCGAAAAATAATTCCCGCGCGGATTTTCCTTGAGCGCTCGCGGCGCTGCTTTAAGGTTTTTTTTCGACGATGAATTCAGACAATCACAGCCTTCCGGAAATCAGGGTGCTTCCAGAGAACGTGGCAAACCAGATTGCCGCGGGAGAGGTTGTGGAGCGCCCCGCCGCGGTCGTGAAGGAGCTCGTTGAAAACGCAATAGACGCGGGCGCAACGAGGATAGAGATAGAGTTCAAGCGCGGCGGAAAGTCCTTCATAAAGGTTTCGGACAACGGCTGCGGGATGTCTGCAAGCCAGGCGCTCCTCTGCATAGAGCCGCACGCCACTAGCAAAATCCGCACCCATGACGACCTGAAGAAGGTATCGAGCTTCGGCTTCAGGGGCGAGGCGCTGCCGTCGATAGCGTCGGTGAGTTTCTTCACGCTCAAGACGCGCGCAAAAAAGTTCCAGACCGGCACCGAGGTGCGCATGGAGGGAGGCAGGGTGATGTCCACGCGGGACTGCGGCATGGCCGTCGGCACGGAAATCGTGGTCGAAAACCTTTTCTCCACCGTGCCCGCGCGCCGCAAATTTTTGAAGAGCGACAACGTGGAGGCGTCGCACATCGTCAAGCTCTGCAGGCTCTACGCGTTGGCGCTGCCTAACATATCCTTTTCCCTGGTTGAGAATTCGCGCGAACTTTTCAAGTCTGAGAAGAACTCCGACGTCGTCGGGCGCGTGGACAGGATTTTCGGACGCGAGATTTCGGAAAAAATCATCCCGCTTGCAAAGGTTTCGCGCGGCGCCATGAGCGTTGAGGGCGCTCTTTTGAAGCCCGGGGAGTACTGCGCGTCTAACAGGTTCGTGTGCGTCTACCTGAATTCGCGCCCCGTGGACCTGCGCGCGGCCAATTCCGCGCTGAAGGAGGCCTATGGCGCGTCCATTCCCAAGGGGCGCTACGCCGCCGCCTTCCTCTTCATCACCATGAACCCCGAGGACGTGGACGTCAACGTTCACCCCGCCAAGCGCGAAGTGCGCGTGCGCGACGAGTTTGCGCTGAGAGACTTTCTGATTTCATCAATTTCAAAACGCCTTGAGTCTTTCGGCTCTTCAAGTTCGGGCAGCCAATATCTCGGCGCCCAAACGCCGGAAGCGGACGCGTTCAAAATCGCGCCGAGAGAAAATATTTGGAAGGCGCAAAGCGCAGCCGCAGCCGCCCCTCCCACGCCTAGCGTCAGCGCGCCCGCGCGTGAAACGCCCGCATTTTCTTTTGACGCTACGCAAAGCGAAGCGCGTGAAGAGTTCGAGAGCCCCGCCCCCGCGGGATGGGAGTTCCTCGCCTTCTATAAAAAGAACTTCATCCTCTTTCAGACCGACAAGGCGCTTGTGTGCCTGAACGTCCGCTCCGCCCTCAAGCGCATAAATTACGAGCGCATAGTGTCGAATTTTGAAGGTTCACCCGCCGCCTCTCAGGCGCTGCTCATCCCCATAAACATTTCCCTGGACCGCGCGCAGGGGGAGTTCTTCGCCTCCTGCATAACGCACTTTGAGCGCTGCGGCTTTGAGCTGGACGTCTTCGGGCGGGACTTTTTCCGCCTTCGCGCCATCCCCGACTGGCTTGACTATTCCTCCGCCGAAAGCTTTGTGAAGGATTTCATAGAGGAGGCTTTCGCCGAAAACATGGCCCTGCGTCCCGACAAAATCAGCGCGCAGATATTCGCCAAGCTCGCCATCTCACGAGCCTTCGGCGCAACGATACATCAGACAAGGGATTCCGCGCTTTCGCTCTTAAGGAAGCTCCTCTCCTGCGCCATGCCGATGCTTTCGCCCGACGGGAAGCCCACAACCAAAGAGCTCCTGACTTGACGTTTTGGCGGACTTGTTTGGCGAATAACTCCGTTTGCTTCGCTCGCGCGACTGCTCACGTACGGTCTGAATACGCTACGCACCCGCGCGCGTCTCGTAAGCCTCGTTCTTCATCCAAACCGTGCCGCCAAAAGAGAAAGCATGCAGAACTCTCTTGCCTGATGCTGCCTCGCAGTTGGGCAAATGTTTGCGTGCTTTATATAGGGTTGACAAGCGTGTGAGCGGGTTGTCATAATACACCCTTGTTATTTGTCCGCGCGCTTTTTGCGTCGGATTCATGGGGAAAATCATTATAAGGAATTATTGATATGGAAAAGGGAAGCAAACTCAGCAGGAGAAAATTTTTGACGTCGGCGGGCATCGGCGCGGCCGGCTGCGGCCTCATTGTGACCATGCCTGCCTGCGGCACCGCTCAGGCGGCGCCGGCCTCTCAGGGCGGCAAGGGCCCGAATGTGAAGGGCGTCGTCGTTGACATCAACGAGCCCACTATGAAGAACGTCGACCTTGAGTGCGATGTGTTTGTCGCGGGCGGCGGCCTCGCAGGCGTTGCTGCGGCGTTGTCGGCGGCAAGGCGCGGCATGAAGGTCGTCTTCTGTCAGGACAGGTCGAGGTTGGGCGGCAACGCCAGCAGCGAAGTGAAGATGCACCCCCTCGGCGTTCATCCGTCAGTAGTGGGCTTCCGCGAGGGCGGCATCATAGAGGAGCTCAAGCTCGAATGCGCCGCCAAGAACCCCCAAAACTCATGGGAAATTTGGGACCTCATCATATACGACAAGGTCAAGCAGGAAAAGAACATCACGCTGCTTCTTGACGCGCCGCTTTTCCGCGTTGAAACCGCGGGCGACAAAATCAAGACGGCCTACGTGCGTTGCGACGCCAGCTGGCACATCTACAAGGTGTCCGCAAAAATTTTCATAGACTGCACGGGCGACGGCCGCATGGCCATAGAGGCCGGCTGCAAGACCATGAGCGGCCGCGACGGCGTTGACAAATACGGCGAAAGCAATGCGGATTATGACCCCGTGGGCACGCGCATGGGCTCCTCCCTCATGTTCACCGCAAAGGAGTACGAAACGCCTATGCCCTTCACCGCGCCAAACTGGGCCATAAAGGTGACGCCCGAAATGCTCCAGTTCAGGGGCTTCGGCAAGGAGTCTTTCGACTACGGCTACTGGTGGATAGAGCTCGGCGGAGACAAGGACGCCATTGCGGACAACGAAAACCTGCGCTTTGAACTGATGAAAATAGTCATGGGCGTTTGGGACTACATCAAGAACAGCGGCAAGTACCCCACCAGCGCGAACTGGGCGCTTGAGAGCGTCGGCATGCTGCCCGGCAGGCGCGATTCCTTCAGGATAGACAGCGAATACATTTTCAAACAGCAGGACATTGAGGGCGAATGGAAGAACCTCAAGGACAGCGTGTGCGTCGGAGGCTGGTCCATGGACGACCACCCGAAGGAGGGCTTCTACGCTTCCGACAGGCGCCCATGCAGGCAGGACAACCGCTTCAAGTACTACAACATCCCCTTCGGCAGCCTCATTTCAAAGGACATGAAAAACCTGATGATGGCGGGCAGAAACGCGGGCGTAAGCCACGTTGCGCTCACCTCCACGCGCGTCATGGTGACGTGCGCGGCAATGGGCCAGGCCGTCGGCACGGCGGCGGCGCTCTGCGTGAAAGACGGCAGGCTCCCCGCGCAGCTGCGCAATGACGCCTCCTCCATGAAGGCCTTCCAGCAGGCCCTTTTGCGCGACGACCAGACCATCCTTGAAACCGCCAACGACGACCCGCTTGACCTCGCCAGAAAGGCCGTCGTCAAAGCATCAAAGAGCTCCAACGGCACGCAGCCCAAGAACGTTATCAACGGCGTCGCAATGGAATACAAGCCGCTTGAGAAAAATTCCGTGCGCGAAACCAAAAACAGGTGGATGGCGCCGGTTGCGGACAAGCCCTGGATAGAGCTTGCCTGGGGAGGAGCGCAGAAAATAAGCGAAGTCCAGCTCACCTTTGACAGCGGCAGCAAGCAGCTCGCCATAACCGGCTCCGCCGGTTACCGCAAGGCCATGAACATCTGCCCGCAGCCCGAAACCGTAAAGGATTTCAAGCTCACCGCCACCCTCGCCGACAACTCCAAAAAAGTAATCGCCGACGTCAGCGGAAACTACCAGCGCCTCCTCCGCTTCAAGTTCGACCCCATGAACGTCAAGGCCCTCCGCCTCGACATTTCGGCGACTAACGGGGACGAAAGCGCCTCTCTATTCGAAATCCGCGCCTACGCTTAGGCGAATGCTTTTCGCGCAGAAGTTCGTTGCTGCAAAAAATCGCGACCCTCACGTACGTTCAGTACGCTACGGCCCGCGATTTTTTGTACTCGCATTTGCGGCGGCAAATGTCTCGCCCCTTCGGGGTGTTTGCTAAAGCAAACATACTTCCCAAAAGTCTGCTCTGCAGCTTTTGTGATTTGCGCCTGCTTCTGCATCGAAAAATCATTGCGCCTAAGCAGCGATTCGAGTTTCTTCTGATGCCGCTAAAGCGGTGAGTCGCAAGACGCGCTTTCAGCGCGTGTGACTATTTGAAGCGAAAGTATTTTTCAAAAGTTTTTTAGATGTCAAAGGGGTTCAAAGGAAAGGGCGCGGGCGGCTTGATTTTTTCAGGCAGGAATGCTAGCATGTGCGAAAATCAAAAAAAGGTGCAATATGGGGAGCAGGAGAGGGTTTATAAAGAAGATGTTTGCGGGCGGCGGCCTGGCGGTTGCGGGCGCGCATTTCCTATATTCTCGGGAGAGTCTTGAAGCCACTTTGGAATCTTCAAAGCGCGTTCGCACCTGCTCATTCAACATGTGCAACTATTGCGCGCCGAAAATCGACAGACCCAGAATCGCCTTTGTGGGAATAGGCGCAAGGGGCACGGGGCTTCTCAAGAATCTGGTCAAAATTCCCGACATCGAAATCTCCGCAATTTGCGACACGCGGCAGGTCGCCCTGGACGCGGCTCAGGAATTGCTGCAGAAATCCGGAAGGCCGAAGGCGCAGGAATTTACCGGAGACGAATCCTGCTGGAAAAAGATGTGCGAACTGGAAGGCGTGGACGTCGTCTTCAACGCCACGCCCTGGAAATGGCACGCGCCCATAAGCGTGTACGCCATGGAGTGCGGAAAGCACGCCGCAGTCGAAATCCCCGCCGCGATAACCCTGGAGGATTGCTGGAAGCTTGTGGAAACCTCGGAGAGGAAAAAGAGGCATTGCGTGCAGCTTGAAAACTGCTGCTATGATTTTTTTGAGGCCTCAACAATTCAGATGGCGCAAAAGGGGATCTTCGGCAGGGTGGTTTCGGCGGAGGCTGCGTACATACACGGCATCCTCCACTCCTTCGCGGGCAGGGTCTCCAACGGCAAACAGCCCTGGCGCTGGAATGAGATGCTTGCGGGCAACGGCAACCTGTACCCCACGCACGGCCTCGGCCCCGTCGCCTTCGCCCTCGGCGTAAACAGGGGGGACAAGCTCGACAAAATCGTCTCGATGTCTTCCGACGATTTTTCGATGTCCGAATTTTCCGAAAAAAATTCCGAAAAGCATCCCGATTTCAAAACTTCCAAGGGCGCGAAATTCTGCGGGAACATGAACGCGTCTTTAATAAGGACTAAACTCGGCAGGCTGATCAACTTGCAGCACGACGTTTCCACGGAGAGGCCCTACGACAGGAAGCACATCATCAGCGGCACAAAGGCCTTCGTCCAGAAATATCCGCTGCCCGGAAAAATCGCATTCGGCAAGGATTTTCTGAAGGACGCCGAATGCAAAAAAATTCTGGATGAAAACGCGCCCGAGCTCATCAGGCACGTCGGCGAGTTTGCCAAAAAGGCCGGCGGCCACGGCGGCATGGACTACGTCATGCTCTGGCGGCTGATTGACTGCCTGCGCAACGGCCTGCCCATGGATATGGACGTCTACGACGCCGCCGAATGGTCCAGCATCTACCCCCTCAGCATCTGGAGCGTCGCAAACTCCTCCTCCTCCATATCCGTTCCCGATTTCACCGGCGGCGCATGGCAAACAAACGCCCCCGTGGACTTATCCCTCCGAAACGCCGGCACCACCAGTTTTGGCGGGTGATTTTGGCGAATAACTCCGTTTGCTTCGCGCGCCCGAGCGCTCACGTACCACTTGTACGCCACGCGCCCGTGCGCACTTCGCAAGCCTCGTTCTTCATCCAAAATCCCTGCTGCCAAAACGGAGAACGCGTCAAAGGTTTCTGATGCCGCTACGCGGTGAGTCGCAAGACGCGCTGTTTGCGCGTGTGTACAAAATGAGATAAACAGAGTCTCGTCAGCATGCGTGTAATCAATATTGATGACCCGTTTGTTTTTGGATTCGAGAATTTTGTTGAAAACAAAATCGAATCCAAAACCGAACCGAGACCAAGCGGCGGGCGGGAGCAAAGCGAGTTCGGATAATTATATTCACGAGTTGCGGAGCAACTCACGTGCAGGGCCGCGCCTTGCCGCGGGTGTGGGGCGCGTAGCCCCACGGGCAAGAATAAATGCGGTAAAGCAGCCCGCCCTTCATTCCTTTGAGATTCTCTGTACGGAGCCGATGTCGAGCTTGCCGGTGCCGAGGACGGGTATCTGGTCCACGCGCTTGAGGATTTTGGGTATCCAGAGGTTGGAGATTCCTTCGGCGGAGAGCTCGAGGCGCAGCGCGTGCATGTCCACGTCTATGGCGGAAACGAGCACGAGGCATTCGCCCTTGTTCTCGTCTTCGCGCGAGCCTATCGCCAGGGTGGGGACTTCCGCCTCCTCCTGCTTCAAAATTTTGATTATGCGCTCCTCGATGAAGGTGTGCGGCACCATCTCCCCGCCTATTTTTGAGAAGCGCGAGCGGCGGCCCTTGATGAAGATGAAGGCGTCCTTGTCTAGCGAGGCGATGTCTCCGGTGAGCAGCCAGCCGTCATGGAAGCGCGCGGCGTTTTCCTCCGGCATGTTGAGGTAGCCGCCGAATATGCTAGCGCCCTTGAGGCAGAGTATGCCGTCTTCGCCGAGGGGCAGAATCTCATGAGTTTCGGGGTGCGTGATGCAGGCCTTCATGCCCGCGAAAAGCTGGCCGACGGAGTTTGCGCGCGTGCCGGAAGGGTAGCCGCGGTATCCGTTATCGGGCAGGCCCTCATTGAGGTTCACGCTCACGACGGGGCTTGCCTCCGTCAGCCCGTAGCCCACCTTGTATTTCGAGTTCGGGAATTTCTTCTCCCACATTTCAAGGAAGCCGTCAGGAGTTTTTTCAGCGCCAGCGATTACGGTGCGCAGCGTCGCCGCGTCCGCAGGGTCTCCCTTTCTCCAGTATGAGCGCAGGAAGGTGGGCGTGCTGATGAGCAGGGTGGATTTGCCGAGCCTCATGGCCTCAAAATTCTGCCCCACTTCAAGCGGGCTTGCAACCGCAACCTGCATGTGGCCGAAGATGCACGTGAACCAGAGTTGTATGCTCTGCCCGAAGGAATGGAAAAGCGGGAGGTTGGCGTGCAGTATTTCATCCTTGGCGATGATGTAGGTGGCGTCCATCTGTATGCAGTTTGCCATGATGTTCCGGTGCGTGAGCACCGCCGCCTTGGGCATGCCTTCGGAGCCGCTCGTGAAGATTATTGACGCCTCCCTGTCGCCGCCCTGTGTCGGGATTTTGAAAAGTTTTTTAAGCAGGCAGACCGGAAGCAGCTTTATGAGGACGAGTTTTTTTGCGATTCCCTTCTTGCCGATTTTTTTCAGCATGTTGGCGATGTCGTAAAAATTGTCCGTCCACGGATAATTCGGGTAGCGGTGCTCTATGCGCTCCTTGATTTTTACGGAGCTTATCACGCACTTGAGCGCGGCGCGGTCTATGCAGGCCTGCGCGGCCTCCGGCCCCATCGAAAAATTCACGTTGACGCTGACTTTGCCCGCCATCTGCACCGCGAGGTTGACGGCTATGCCCGCAATGCCCGAGGGCAGCGCTATGCCTATCCTCTCCTGGCCGGCGAACTCTTTTGAAATGAAATCCCTAATGGCTAGCGCCGTGGCCAGCACCGTGCCGTAATTCATCTTCTTCTTGTTCAGAGAATAGTCATAAATGTAATGCTCTCCGGACCTCTTTGCCATCGTCGTGAACGCGGCTTCGGCAAGATTCTTATTCAAAAGCGGATGCGATTCAAATTTGACAAAATCTGTGTCTATAATTTTTCCGTCTAAAATATTCATTATCGCCGTTCATTCTGGATGCCAAACGGAAATAAATCAAACCAAAACGCCTGTTCCAGCGTTTTTTTTGGCCCGTAAGGATATTGCTTTACAGACCCTTGCGTTTGATTGTAAAACCCTTGACGTAATAGAAGATGAGGTCGTTTAAAATCTACAAGCTTTTCATCGTGCTGCTGACGGCGCTGCTGGCGCTGTCGTCCGCGTATTTCGGCATAGCGCTCCTCGGCGCGTGGGCGGAGAACGACAGGCTTGCGGAGACCGAAAAGGCCCTGCAGGCCCAGATTGACGCGCTTTCAAATGACAAGGCGCAGAAGGAGGAGTACTACTTCCGCCTGCTGCATGACGACAAATTCCGCGAGCGCATAATACGCGAGAAGCTCGGCTACGCCGCGCCCAAGGAGATAGTCTTCAGGTTTGACGACTCCAACACGAAGGCGCCGGAAGTCTCGGTGGTGGGCGAGGGCGGCGCGCAGGCGGAGGGGGCCGCGCAGGCGCAATGAGGAATGTTAGAATGTTAATCACGCGGGGGGCTGCATGAGAGAAACGGGCAGGGTTTTGAAAGGGGTTTTAATTGCGGTTGCGTTTTTCTGCGCGGCTGCGCACGCGGCCGACGGCGGCTTTTCGCGCTCATCCGAACCGGCGGAAATTTCGGAGCACAATCCGCTCAAGGGCGCGAAGTTCGTCAAGCACTTTTCGGAGGGCGACGCCGAGGGCGTCAAGGCCTTCGGCGCGGCGCAGACGGGAAAGCTCATGCGCGGCCTCGAATACCTCAAGAGCCTGCGGCGCGGGGGAGACGGACACACCGCCTCCTTCCTCGAGGGCGGCTACGTGATTTTTGGAGAGGAGGCTGCGGGCGAAAATTTCGCTTCGGAAAACGGGGAGTTCACGCTGCACTTCAGGATGCGCTCAAAATGGGGGCACTGGCGCTATCCGCTTCTGGACAGCCTCAACGGCGCGCTTTCGGGCGACGAACGCTCCGTGATAGGCCTTCTCACGGAAGTTTCCGGCGTCAGGTTCAACTACCACAGCGAAGACCTGAAGGCGTTTCTGGACGACGATTTCCTGAAGACAAAGTGGGCCGCCAACCTTATGGCCAACGCGGACTTTTCCAAAAACAGGGTATGCGTTGGCACGCCGCTGCGCGCTTGAGTCCTGTTTGGCTCTTGGTCGTGCCATTTTCTCCCAGAGAGATCGATATTTCCTCTTTTCTGAGGTCTTCGTCGTCTCACTTCTCAACCG
>JAVBSZ010000231.1:0-7309 GCA_031556415.1 Opitutales bacterium
CGTGCACGCCGTCGCGCTACAGCCTGTTCACGGGCGAATATCCGTGGAGGCAGAAGGGTAAGAAGAATTCCATCCTCGCGGGGGACGACCCTCTGTGCATCCCGACGTCATACCTCACCATGCCCAAGATGTTCCAGGGCGCGGGCTACAAGACCGGTGCAATCGGCAAATGGCACCTGGGTTTGGGGGACGGAAGCGCCCCCGTCA
The DNA here is from genome assembly GCA_031556415.1 of Opitutales bacterium. Lineage (GTDB taxonomy): Bacteria > Verrucomicrobiota > Verrucomicrobiia > Opitutales > Intestinicryptomonadaceae > CALXQW01. The sequence goes on from JAVBSZ010000231.1 coordinate 208, forward strand.
ATTTCAACGAAGAGGTTCATCCGTGTCCCAACGACATCGGCTTTGACTACTCCTGCATAATCCCCGCAACCGTCGACCGCGTTCCGTCGGTGTGGCTGCGCAATGGAAACGTCGTTGGGCTCGATAAGAACGACCCAATAGAAGTCAGCTATTTTAAGAATATTAGCGACACCCCGACGGGCGAGGAACGCCCCGACCTTCTCACGCAGGGCGCGAACAAGCAGCACCAGGGCAGCATCATAAACGGCATCAGCCGCATCGGTTATATGCGCGGAGGCCACTCCGCGCGCTTCAAGGACGAAGAGCTGCCCGACATGATAGTTTCCGAATCAGAAAAATTCATTTCGGAAAACAAGGGCCGCCCCTTCTTCCTTTACGTCGGCCTTTTTGAGCCGCACGTGCCGCGCACAATCCAGAAGCGCTTTGAGGGGGCGAGTTCAACCGGCCTGCGCGGCAACGTCATAGCCCAGGCGGACTGGCAGGTGGGTGAAATCATGCGCATGCTAAAGGAGAATGGGCTCGACAAAAACACAATTGTCATTCTCACCAGCGACAACGGTCCGGTTATTTTTGACGGCTATTACGACGGCGCTATAGAAAACCTCAACGGCCACAAGCCGGCGGGCCCGCTGCGCGGCTTCAAGTACATGATTTACGAGGGCGGCGTGCGCGTGCCCTTCATCGTACGTAATCCGGCGGCAAAAGAAAAGGGCGGCAGGTGTGCAAACATAGTGGGGTTGAACGACCTTTTTGCGAGCTTTGCGGCCATGACAAAGCAGACGCTCCCTTCCGGCGCCGCGCGCGACAGCGTCAGCGTGCTGCCCGAGCTCTTCGGAGAATGCCCCAAAGACGCCTCGCGCAAATCCATAATAATAAACGCTACGCGCCTTGCAATCCGCGAGGGAGACTGGAAGTACACGCCCTCCGCAAAGGTAGGCAAGGGCAACCCGCACATCCTCCTTGCCGTTCCCGACGCCTTTGAAAATTACGGCGAGGAAAAGCTCGTCAATCTCAGGGACGACACCGGCGAAACCAAGAATGTCATATCCGAACATCCGGAAATAGCGGCAAGGCTCAAAGCTCTTTTGGCGAATGCTTTGGGCGATGGCGAGCGGTGAGACGTTCACTGCTGTGGACGTGAATTCAATAGCGGCGTTGCAAAAAAATAAAAGGCATCTTGATCAAGGCGAGAACGGAAAATTAGAAAAGAGCCTACGCTCTTCAAGATAAGTTAAAACTTCTTGCGCTGATTTGAAAAGTTGTTTTCATGGAGGCATGAAAACAAGGCTATCCGTTTTGGCGCTCCTTGCGGCGCAGGTGTTCATTTTTTCATCGAATCTCTCCGCGGTTCCGACCGCGCAGGGCATGAAGCCGCGCACGTATCCGGCCAAGCAGGCGGCTGCATCGCCGGCGGAGCCCGCAAAACCCAGCCTGCGCAAAGACTCCTTTGGCCGCACCCAGGACGGCAAGGACGTCGATATATACACCATACGCGGCGCGGGCGGCATGATGATGAAGGTCATCTCCTACGGCGGCATAATCACGGAGCTTTACGTGCCGGATAAAAACGGCAAGTACGCCAACATCACGCTGGGCTTTGACAAGCTTTCAGACTACGAAAAGAACAAGTCCTACTTCGGCGCGCTCATAGGCCGCTACGGCAACAGGCTGGCAAAAGGCACCTTCAAGATAGACGGCGAGGAGTTCCATGCGCCGATTAACGACGGCGAAAACACTCTCCACGGCGGCATTGAGGGCTTCAATAAGAAAATCTGGAACGTTGAGCCGATTCGGAACGATGTCGGAATAGGCGTCAAACTCACACGCCTTAGCCCTGCGGGCGAGGAGGGCTTCCCCGGCAATCTTCAGGTTGAGGTTAACTACATCCTCACGCCGGCCAACGAGCTCATCTTTGAATACTCCGCCACGACGGACGCTCCGACGGTCTGCAACCTCACTCAGCACCTCTATTTCAATCTTCTCGGCGCGGGAAAAGGTTCCATTGAAAACCACGAGGCCGCCATCAACAGCGCCTTTTTCACGCCCGTCGACAAGGGGCTGATACCCACGGGCGAAATCCTCAGCGTGCAGGGCACCCCGTTCGACTTCAAAACACCGAAGAAAATCGGCCTTCATGTAAATGACACCACGAACGAGCAGATACGCGTGGGCGGCGGTTATGACCACAACTTCATTTTAAACAAGCCCTTTGGCGAACTGTCTTTTGCGGCTTTCTTCCATGAGCCGACAACCGGCAGGCTTATGAAGGTGTTTACGACTGAGCCCGCCGTGCAGTTTTACAGCGGCAACTTTTTGGACGGCAAGGATGTGGGCCTGGGCGGCGCGTACCAGCACCGCGGCGCTTTCGCATTTGAAACGCAGCACTACCCCGACAGCCCTAACAGGAACCATTTCCCGAGCACGCTACTGCGCCCGGGCCAGAAATATTCTTCAAAAACCGTGTACAGATTTGAAACAAAATAGGGGGAAGATATAAATGAATATAGCAAAAATGATATGTATGACGGCGGCAGGTGCGCTGCTCGCCATTTCCGCCAACGCGCGCGAAAGATGGACGACGGAGCAGGCCAACGCTTGGTACGCCAAGCAGCCGTTCATGGCGGGGATGAACTACATGCCCGCAAACAGCATCAACCAGCTGGAAATGTGGCAGAAGGACACTTTTGACCCGGCCCGCATAGACCTGGAGCTCGGCTGGGCGCAGGATTTGGGCTTCAACGCGGCGCGCGTCTTTTTGCACGACCTCCTTTGGAAGGAAGACGCCGCAGGCCTTTACTCCCGCATGGAAAAGTTCCTGGAAATTGCGGACAAGCACAATATCAGGGTGCTCTTCGTGTTCTTCGACGCCTGCTGGTATCCGAACGGCAAATTGGGTAAGCAGCCGGCGCCGACTCCACACGCGCACAATTCCGGCTGGCTGCAGTCTCCGAACGCGGAAGTTCTCAAAAACCCCGCGGTTTGGGGCTATCTTGAAGAGTATGTAAAGAGCACCGTTTCGCGCTTCAAAGACGACAAGCGCATACTCGGTTGGGACGTGTATAACGAACCCACCAACCCCGGGCGTCTTCTGGAGGAATATTTCGGCACTTTGGAAGTCAAAAACGGATATGTAGCAAAATTGCTACCTAAGTCTTTTGAATGGGCCCTTTCCGCCAACCCGAGCCAGCCCGTGACCGCCGCCGTCTGGCGCGGAGGCAAGAAATCCTATACGGAAATCAGCGATTTTGACAAAATCAAATTCGACAATTCCGACATCATCAGTTTTCACGCTTACGCGGGCGAAAAGGGCGTTGACGGAATCGTCAAAAATCTGGAACGCTTCGGTCGTCCGCTCTGGTGCACGGAGTACATGGCGCGCAAGAACAAGAGCACTTTTGACCCTGTGTTGGGCTACTTCAAGAAGGAAAAGATTGCCGCCTTCTGCTGGGGCTTCGTCAACGGCAAGACCCAGACCATATATCCGTGGGATTCAAACCCCTTTGACTCAACCAAATACAAGAAATACGAAGCCGCGCCCGAGCTTTGGTTCCATGACGTCCTGAATTATGACGGTACCCCTTACAAGCAGGAGGAGGCCGATTATATCAGAAAAGTCATGAAGAACTAGCAGTTGTTTTGAGGGGATGAGGGGGCGGACTGTGAAATATATAAAATATGCTATATGTTTGCTGTGTCTGTTACCGGTTCTTCCGGCGCAGGCGGATGGCATGCGCTTCAATAAGAAGGATTTTATTGAAGGCCTGTGCGTCAGCAGGGTTGGAGAGAATTCCAGGCTTATTGTAATGCCCGACAAATCCGTAGGTTATGACCTAGGCAAGGATGCGGAGGCCAACAGGTTCAGGGTTTCCCACAAGCATTACATAAGGGCCAGCCTCTACGACGGCGGGCCGGAAGTGGTTTTATATTCGCCCACCCAGGAGTTCGTTTTTTCCCTTCCCGTTCCCGACCCTGGCGGCAGGTTTTACCCTGAATTCAAGTCTGCCGGCAACAAGATGACGGTACGTGCGGCGCTCTATGACGACCTCGCCAAATATAGGGATTTAGCTATGAATCCTTATGACTGGCAGAAGAAGGAGGGGAAATCAAAATTCTATCCCCACGCCACGGCTTCAAGCCACCACAAAGACCAGGCAGCCTTCCGCCCCGCAAACGCAATCAGCGGCAATACGGAGAACGCGGGGCACGGGAGGTGGAACTTCCGCAGCTGGGGCCCGACCGACGTCGACATGCCCAGCTTCAAAGTGGACTTCGGCCGTCCCGTGAAAATCGACAAAATCCGCCTTCTCCTCCGCGCGGATTTTCCGCACGACGGCTGGTGGGAGAGCGGCAAAATACGCTTTTCCGACGGCGCCACGGTTCCCATAGCGCTTGTGAAGAGCGCCGCATATCAGGAATTCAAGTTTTCCGAAAAGGAGACGACTTTCGTTGAACTGATTGATTTGAAGCGCTCGCCCGACGGCGCAATCTGGTGCGCGCTGACAGACTTCCAGGCTTGGGGTAGCGACGTGCTTCCGTTTGAATCCGAAAAAATTAGCACGGCGGGGGAAATAAAGTCGGCATCCGGTACGCCAGCGCGCCTCGGCGGGGCGGCCTTCAAAAAGGGGGATGATGTCTGCATAAGGCGGCATTTTAAGGACGCAATTCTGTCTTTCAGAAACACAGGCCCTGCGTGCAGGGATGAATTTTTCCTCTTCGCGATGCTCTCGCAGGAATACCCCGTGGAGGCGTCATGGCTGCAGCGCGATTTGGAGGGGAAGCTTTCGGAATTTTTTCTTGCGGATGACGCGAAGCGCGCGGAAATTTTGAAGACGGTTCTGGAAAAGCTGCTTCCAAAACTGGAGGACGAAAAAACGGCGGGGCTTTCCTCGGAAGTGCTTGCAAGCTTCACGCACGGCGGGTTGGAAACGTATGCCGACGCCTACGAGGGCGTTTGCCAGATGCTGCGTTCGCAGTTCATTTCAAAGATGACGAAGAATTTTGCGGACAAAATTGTCTACGTCGAAAACTATTCCTACCAGCCTTCGTTCTACGCCTACACGGAAGGCCTGAGCGACGCGCGCGCCGAGGCCGGCTTTGCGCCCGACAGCGCGCTGTGCATGCTCACGATAAATGGAAAGGGGGTCTTTCGCGAAGTTCTGCTTGAGGATAAGACCGGAGTAATACGCGACCCCGACGTTTCCTACGACGGCACGCGCGTTTTGTATTCCCACAAAAAAAGCGCCTTTGATGACGACTACCACGTCTACGAGATGGATCTTGCCACGCGCAAGATACGCCAGCTCACCAGCGGAAAGTGCGCCGATATAGAGCCCAAATACATGGGCAACGGCGACATCGTCTTCAACTCCACCCGCTGCGAGCACACGGTTGACTGCTATTGGACGGAAGTCTCCAACCTTTACATGATGAACGGCGACGGCAGGTTCCTGCGCCGCGTGGGCTTTGACCAGGTGCACACGACGTCTCCCTCTCTGCTCGCCGACGGGCGCATAGTCTACACCCGCTGGGATTACAACGACAAGGGGCAGATGTTCCCGCAGGGCCTCTTTTTACTGAACCCCGACGGCACTTACCAGACGGAGCTTTACGGCAACAAGAGCTGGTACCCGACTTCCATTCTGCACGCGCGCCAGATTCCGGGCACGATGAAATATATGGCCACGTTTTCTGGCCACCACACTCCGCAGAAGGGCAAGCTCGGCCTCGTTGACCCGTCTTTGGGCCGCCAGGAAAATTCCGGCACAACGCTGCTTGCGCCGCGCTTCAAGGAGGAGCCGATACGCGTTGACGTCTACGGGCAGGAGGGCCCGCAGTTCGCCTATCCATTCCCCTTCTCGGAAGATTTATTTTTAGTCTCCCACACGCCGCTGAACGCAAAAAAGTGGGAGAACTACGCAGTCCCCTTCGGTCTCTACCTCATGGACGACAGCGGCTGGCGCGAATTGCTTGCAAGCCATGACTATCTTGACAGCAGCCAGGGCGTAGCCGTGATGAAGCGCGATATACCCCAGCCGAAAGCCTCGCGCGTTGACTACACCAAAGACACGGCCGAGTGCTTCATCCGCAACATCTACTTTGGCGAGGGCGTGCGCGGCGTCGCCAAGGGCGAGATTGAAAAGGTGCGCGTGATAAAAATAGCCTTCCGCCGCGCGGGCGTGGGCTACGTCAACAGTTTCAACGACGAGGAGGGCGTGCGCGTGGCGGCGCTGTGCAGCACGCCAATCGGCCTCGGCAACGCGGCCTGGGACACCAAGGAGATACTCGGCGAAGCGCCCGTTTCTGAAGACGGCAGCGTGTATTTTGAAATCCCCGCGCGCACGCCGGTTTATTTCCAGCCCATAGACAAAAACGGAAACGCCGTGAGCACCATGCGTTCCTGGACGAGCATGCAGCCGAACGAATTCTACTCCTGCCTCGGCTGCCACGGAGACCGCGACACCGAAAAGCCCGACGGCCTCAACATCGCAAAGGGAAGGAAGCCGCTTAAGCTCAAGCCCTTTTACAACGTGGAGGGCGGTTTCTCATTCCGCAAACACATACAGCCCATCCTCAACGCCAACTGCATCGGCTGCCATAACGACAGGGGCGTGCCGCGCATAAAAGGCGAGGACGGCAAGGGAATGCTCTCCGTCTCCCAATTCGGCGAAGTGGAAGACGAGGGCATGAGGGCGTTCATCGAAAAGAACAGGGGCATCGCCACCCGCGCCTTCAGTTTGCTCGACGTTCCGCTGAAGCACGCGCTCGCCAAGCGCGAATTTAACGACGCGTATTACAACCTGCTGCAACCCTCCATGCACAAGGGCGTGCCCATGTATGCCGACTTCAAAAACAAACTGCTCAACTGGCCCGGCGCGCAAAGCGTGCCCACCATGCTACCGCCATACTTCCGAGGTTCCGCCAAGAGCGAAATCATGGCCATGCTGCGCGGCGGCCACGGCGAAACCAAACTCACGCGCGAGGAGCTCGACAAATTCGCCGCCTGGATAGACCTCCACGTCCCCTTCAGCGGAGACTATTACGAAAGAGGTAACTGTAGCGACGCCGACAAAAAATTCTACGCCTACAACGCCAAAAAGGCCGA
>JAVBSZ010000139.1:0-6304 GCA_031556415.1 Opitutales bacterium
GCGGCCTGCTTGAGGAAATCACCTACGAATACATGCTGGTTGCGGGCGAACGCCTCTACTACGGCCTGGGCACAATTTCCATCACGGCCGCCGTCGCCCCGCTTCTGGGGCTCTTGGGAACGGTGACGGGCATAATAAAGACTTTCGGCAACCTTTCGGTAAGCGGCGCGGCGGGCAACGCGGAACTTTTAAGCCAGGGAATCGGCGAGGCGCTCATCACCACGGAATACGGGCTCATAATCGCCATACCCGCGCTTGTGATGCACGCGGTCCTATCGCGCAGGGCCAAGGCCATACTTTCGGACATGGAAAAGCTCGCCTCCGGCTTCCTGAGCAAAACAGCCGCAAAACAGGGGAACTGATGGCGGACTTTTTCGCAAGCCTTGTTGAATACCTTGAGAGCGGCGGGCCGCTGATGCTGCCGCTGGCGCTACTCGCAGTCTACATCTATTACACGGGGCTTGACGTGATTTTCAACCTGAACTTCCACGCAAAATATTTCAGGCGCGGCGCGGATTTTGAAAAATTATTCTGGGAGTACGCGTCTGAAAAATCGCTTTTGAAGCGTCCGGAAAACGGAGCTGAAAACCTTGGCGCGGAGGAGCTGCGCAGCTTCGCGCGAGGCGTCAAAAGCGGATTCGCCCACCTGCGGCTTGACATGTTTTCGGACATGGACAGGAAGCTCAAGGCCCTCAAGATACTCTCGGCGGCTGCGCCCCTGCTGGGCCTTCTGGGCACGGTTTCCGGAATGATGCTTTCAATAGGCGGCGTGGCGCACGGCGGCGGTGAGACCGTGGCGGTTGGAATTTCGCGCGCGCTCATCACCACGCAGGCTGGCCTGACAATCGCCATACCGGCGCTCGTGCTCGCAATGGCGGCCAACGCAAAAATGCAGCGCATACTCGTGGAACTGAGCCGCCGCGAGGGCATGATGATACGCGGGAGGTTTTCATCATGAGCCTGCGCGCCCCAAAATTTGACGAGCATGAAGCCTCGCAGGTGATAAACATTTCTCCGCTGATAGACGTCATATTCATCCTGCTGATTTTCTTCATCGTGACGATGACTTTTGCGGACACTTCCGCACTGCAGCTTGATAGGCCGGAATCTTCCACGGCGCAGGAGATTGCTGAAACTCCCCTCACAATAAGGCTTTCCAAGGAGGGAGACATAGAGCTCAATTCCCGGCGGGTGCAAATTTCGGCCCTTAAAGACGGAATACTGGCTGCGGCCGAAGGCGGGGAATTCTGCGTCGTGATAGACGCGCACGCGGCTGCGCCCGTGCAGAAGCTTGTGGACGTCATGGACTGCGCAAAGGAGTGCGGCGCAAAAAAAATCTTCATATCCGCGAAGAAAAAATGAAGGCGTTTGAACAGTCGCAATTCCAGAAACGGAGGCTGAAAATCAGAAGCCTCTGGGGGGCCCTGCTCATCGCCTTCTGCGTGTTCTGCATACTCCCCATTTCGCGCCCGCCCAGCCTTTCCGTGCGTGACGGCGGCGTTTATCTTACGGAAGTGTTTTCGCAGTCTCCGCAGGGAGAATCAGCAGACGCGGGCGCAAAGCCCGTTTCAAAAAATCTGGAAGACATGCCCGCGCTTGAGAAAGTGAATTTTTCAGGGGCGCAGATGGGCACAGCCGTTGACGGCGCGCTCTCTTCCGCAGCCGGCTTCAGCATAGACAGGACCCAGCTGCTTGGTTCAAATTTCAAAATGCAGAGCCTCCCCGCGGCAGCCATAGACCCCGCCGGAGGCATAAGCGGAATAGACGGACTGGATGCGGGCGCATCGCTCGATGTCGGCGCCGGCCTTGGCGTTTTTGAATTGTCCTCGCTCGACAGCATACCCAGGCGCCTCGGCAAGGCCGCTGTCAGATACCCCGAGAGCCTTCTAAGAAGGGGCGTTGAGGGCGTAGTGCGCCTCAGCGTGATTATCGACGAAACTGGCGCGCTTGAAGTTCTCGGCGTGGAGTCTTCCAGCGACGATCTTTTTACCGAAAGCGCGCTTGAGGCCGCCAAAAAACTGCGCTACGAAATCCCTATGAAAAACGGCGCGCCCGTCCGCGCAAAATTCATACTTCCCATACCCTTTAAAATTTCAAAATGACGCATTTCCCGCATTTCTTACGCAAGGCCGCCGCGCTCTTATTTTTCTGCGCGTGCGCTTCAGTCTTCGCGCAGTCTGAGCCGCAGATTTCGAAGTTCGACGGGGAAATCATGCGAGAAATTTCCGAAGCGCAGAACGACTCCGCAAAGGAGGAAATTTTCACAAACGCGCTTAAAGACAAGAACGCGGGCGCCACGCTCTTCTTCAACGCCGCCAATTTCTACGCGAACAAGGCCCAGTATGACACGGCCATGCCGCTTTATTCGCAGGCGGTTTCACTTCACAAGGGATTCTTTCTGGCGCAGAAGAACCTTGCGCTCTGCGCCATTTCATCAAATTCAGACACCGCGCTCGAGGAGCTCAAAAAGGCCATAGCTCTCTGCGGCGCGACCGATCCGCAGCTGATGCTGCAGCTTGTAAGAATACACGTCAAAAATGCGGACTACCCTTCCGCGCTTGCGGCGTGCGACGTCGCCTTGGCCTATGAGCCCTCCTCCGAAGACCTCATGACGGCCCGCGCCGTCTGCCTTTACGAGACGGAGGAGTTCCGCAAGGCGCAGAAGGTATGCGAAGTGCTGCTTGCAAAGAATCAGAATAACGAGGACGCGTGGAACTGCCTCTTCGCTTCCGTCGCAAAGCAGGAGGACTATACCCTGGCGGTCTCCCTCTGGGAGGCGAAGAGAAAACTCTTCCCGCAGACTACTCCGCATGGCGAGCTCGCCGCTGACATGTACTTCAATTTGAAACTCTACTCAAAGGCATGCGCGCTATATCTTTCCGAACCCGCCCTGCGCGAGGCTTCCGCGGGCGGCAAAAAACTCATCAAGGTTGCAAAGGCGCTCTACGCCGCCGGAGAACTTGATGAATGCGTAAAATTCTGCGATGACATTTCAAAAACGTGCGCGGCGCCTGCTGGCGTTGAGGCTCTTGAAATAAGGCTTTTTGCCGTTTCGGCAAAGGGCGCGGAAGACGCGGACATCCTTACTCTCTGCGATGAAATTCTGAAGCTTAAGCCCTCTTCCTCCTACGCCGCATTCGAGTTGGGCAAAATAAAACTGGAAGGCGCGAAATATTTGGCGGCGGCGGAATATTTTGAAAAATCCGCAAAGGACGAAAACCTCTTTTTAAATTCCATGCTTCTGAAATCCAGGGCCTGCATAGGCGCACAGCGCTACGAGGACGCCTACCTCATCCTGAAGAAAGCGAACGAAAAAATGCCCTCTGGGGAAATTTCGGAGTACCTCAAAACGCTCGGGGAATTTTTGGAAAGGCGCAATGGCCTGGACTAGCCCGCACGGCAGGGCCCTGCCCGACTGGAGCAATGGGCCGCTCCTGATGGGGATCCTCAACATCACGCCGGACTCATTTTCCGACGGAGGCAAGTTTTGCGCGCCAGACTCCGCCCTCAAACGCGCGGAAGCAATGATAGCCCAGGGCGCGGATATCATAGACATCGGCGCGGAATCCACACGGCCCGCATCGAAAAAGATTAGTGCCGAAGAGGAGCTGCAAAGGCTGCTCCCCGTTTTAAAAAATTTGAGAAAGGCATTTTCGGAAATAGCGATATCCGTTGACACCTACAAGCCGGACGTCGCCAGAGCGGCCATAGAGGCTGGCGCGGACATAGTCAACGACGTCTGCGGCGCGATGTGGCGAAACGAAAGCGGCGAGGCGAAAATGGCGCAGACATGCGCGGAACTGAAATGCCCCGTAGTGCTCATGCACAATTCGTTCGACAACGGGATAAGCGGAGACGCGGTGGAAGAAATAAAGAAATCGCTTTTGCAGAGCGTGCAAATTTGCGCGGACGCGGGCGTGACGGAAAACCAGATAATTCTGGATGTCGGCTTCGGGTTCGGAAAGACTCCGGCGCAGAACCTTGAAATATTAAAGCGCATCGCGGAATTCAGGGTGCTCGGAAAACCGCTTCTGCTGGGCCTTTCAAGGAAGTCGACCCTGGGCGCAATCACAGGCCGCCCCGAAAACATGCGCGATGAGGAAACCCTCGCCGCAAACGCGTGGGCCGTGTCGCAGAGCGGCGCCGACATAATCAGGGTGCACGATGTTGCGAAAAATAAAATTGCCCTCGATGTGCTCAAAGCCATAAGGTGCGGGATTAAATGGACAAAATAACCGTCAAAAATTTGCGCTTTACGGGCAGGCACGGCTGCTTCGCCCACGAGATGGAAAACCCGCGCCTCTTCGCCGTCTCTTTGGAGATGGGCCTCAGCCTGCGCGAAGCCGGCCTCACGGACAGCCTTGAGCGCACCATAGACTACCCCGCGGCGATGGGCATAGTTGAAGGCGTAATAATGGGCGAGAGCGTGCGGCTCATTGAAACGCTGGCTGAAAAAATCTCCGAACGCCTTTTCGTGCGCTTTGCCAACCTGCGGGAAATCCGCGTGAAGGTTGAAAAATGCAAAGTTGACGTCGGTTTCGACTTTGACGAAATCTCCGTTGAAATTTTCAGAACGCGTTCCGATTTCATAAAATGAAAAACGTCGTCATAGCGCTCGGCTCCAATGTGGGAGACCGCTTGAAAAACATCGAGCTCGCCGCCGAAAGGCTCGGCGAATTCATGCGCGTGAGGGCGAAGTCGGAAATCTACGAGACCCTGCCCGTCGGCTTCACGGACCAGGAAAATTTTCTAAACGCCGCGGTGTTCGCGCAGACGGATTTGGACGCCGAAGCGCTTTTGGAAAGGTGCCAGGCGCTGGAAATCGAACTCGGCAGGACGTCCAAGCCCTTCAAGGACGCCCCGCGCGCGATAGACCTGGACATAGTCTTTTTTGAAGGCCTCTCATTCCGCACGGAGCGCCTCTGCATCCCCCATCCGCGCTGGAAGGAGCGCGACTTCGTGATAACGCCGCTCATAGACCTCATGGACCTTGGCGCGCTTGACACTCCCGCGTGGACTCTCCACAGGGAATTTCTCTCCGGAAAAACCAGAAGCGAAAAGTGCCGCTTCACCTTCAGAAAGACGTCATGAATTTCGGAACGCTTTACGTTGTGGCCACACCAATCGGCAACCTTTCGGAGATGAGCGAAAGGGCCGTGGAAACGCTGAAAAACTGCGACGCCGTCGCCTGCGAGGACACGCGCGTGACGTCGAACCTCCTCAACCGTTTCGGCGTAAAAAAGGAGATGATAGTCTACGAGGATTCGCGTGAAAAGACCGCCGCGCCCTACGTTCTGGAGAAGCTCAAAAGCGGGCTCAACATAGCGCTGGTTTCCGACGCCGGCACGCCCTGCGTGAGCGACCCTGGCTTCAGGATAGTGCGCCTCTGCAGGAAGGAGGGCGTTGAGGTGGTGCCCGTTGCGGGGCCCTGCGCGTTCATAGCCGCGCTCAGCGCCTCGGGCCTTCCGAGCGACGCGTTTTTGTTCGCCGGCTTTCTTCCGGCCAAAACCTCCGCGCGCAAAAACTTTTTTGAAAGGCACAAAGACTGCGCGCACACGCTGATATTCTATGAATCGCCCTACCGCATTGAAAAATTCGCGGAAGACGCGCTTGAAGTTTTCGGGAAAGACAGGACTGTATGCGTGGCAAAAGAAATCACCAAGCTTCACGAAAGGTTTTTTGTTGGCAAACTTGGCGAAGTAAATGAACGGCTTGGGAAATCGAACACCAAGGGCGAATTCGTCGTGATAATCGCGCCCGAAGGCTTTGAGCTATGACGGACGTTCTGGCCATAGACGTTGGCTCTAACACCATCAAGTGCCTGCTTGCATGTAGATGCGAAGGGGGAGATTTGGACGTAATTTTTGAGGAGTCTTTGCCCAACAGAATATCCGGCAAAAACGGACTTGTTGAAAACGCGGCCGAAATAATCGCGGAATCCATAATTCATTTTAATGCGGAATCCCAAAAGCGTTCCATGAAATTTTCCGTGCGCTGCGCGGGAACTTCGGCGCTGCGGAGCGCGCCAAATTCGGCGGAGCTGATTGATTGCATTTTCAAAAAATGCGGGGAAAGAGTTGAGATAATCAGCGGGGAAGCTGAAGCGCAGCTCTCGTTCACCGGCGCAATGAGCGACCCCGCCCTGCCGGAGTTCTCCCGCGCCTCGTACGTCGATTTGGGCGGGGGCAGCCTGGAATTTTTAAGCGCCTCAAAAAGCGAAAGCGGCAAGCTTGAAATGGCTGAACGCCAAAGCCTCCCACTGGGTGCGGTGCGCCTGACCGAAATGTTCTCAATGGCCGACGGC
>JAVBSZ010000040.1:0-4701 GCA_031556415.1 Opitutales bacterium
CCCGACAAATACCGGAGCATACGCCCCGCCGTATGCGAGCTTTCAAGGAACTGCCGCAACCCCAAGCCGGTCTGCGACACCCTCGTCCTCTTCGGAGAGCCCGACGAAAATTATGACGACATAGCGCGCGCCAACGACGGCGAATACCCCCTCTGGCACTATTACGATTCTGAAAACTCGCAGCTGAGGCTGCTTGAGGAGATGCTCGGCAACGCGCTTAAGAAAGTGCCATCGCATTCCGACATCGTCATACTTTCCGCGCAGCCGAAGCAGATTGCGGAAAAGCTCGCGCAGCGCGCGCAGTGGAAGAACCGTCTTTCGCCCGACATTTTTGCCGAGGACAAAATACGCTACGCGCAGGCGAAAGACTTCAAGGGGCTGGAGGCCATGGCGGTAATTCTAACGGACATCGAAAGCCTCGACGGCGTGCAGAGCAGGAAGTTTTTCACTCTCGCGGCGACGCGCTCCAAATACCTGCTTTACGTGCTGGCCGACGCCAGGGTGAAGTCCGCCGCCGCAAAGCGCTTCGGCGAGGGCAGGCAGTCGCTCAAACTTGGGGCGAACATGCTTGAAAAAATGAGAAAAAATATGAATATTTGACATTTAAAATGAAAAAGGACAATCCGAAGCTCAAAGAATTCCTGTCAGAATTTTCCGTCGCGGTCATAACCGGAGGGTCGTCAGGGATTGGCGAGGCGTTTCTGAAGACCGTCAATTCCTTCAACCCCGACATCGCTTTCTGCAACATTTCAAGAAGCCCGCTGGGGCCCTCCGCAAACGGATGCAAAATACTTTTTGACGATTCCTGTGACATTTCCAACCCCGTGGAATTCGGCGGCGCGCTGGAAAAAATCAAAAAAATCGCGCTGGAAAACCTGAAAGGCAAGAGGCTCCTTCTTATAAACAACGCCGGCATAGCATGCTACGGGGAGTTCTCGCAAATCCCGCTTGAGGAGAACCTGAAAATCATAGACGTCAACGTGCGCGCGCTGGTTTCGGCGACAAAATTTCTCATGCCGGAAATCATCTCGTCAAAGGGCGCGGTGATCAACCTCGCCTCCACGGCCGCCTTCCAGCCCACGCCCGTCCTCTCAATTTACGGAGCCACAAAATCCTTCGTCCTTCATTGGACCATAGCGCTTGCCGCGGAGCTGGAAAAGCACGGCTGCACGGCCACCGCCGTCTGCCCGGGCCCCACAAAGACCAAGTTTTTCGACCGCGCAAAGTTCGACACAAAACACCTTCCCGACAAATTCGGGCCGACCTCGGAAGACGTCGCCTTGGACGCGCTGGAGGCGCTGCGCAGGAAAAAAGCCTATTCGATAGTGGGCAAATTCAACCGCTTTCTGATAACCCTCTCGGGCCTGGTGCCGCTGAGCTCTTCGGGAAGAATCGCCTACAAGGTCATGATGCGCCAGCGCAGCAAGGCTTTGAGATAGAAGCCGCCCCTTCTCCCTCCAACTTATAGTGTTGACTTGCTTGCGGAAGATGCTTCCCTTTTAGGCCTATAAATTCCCTGCCCTCACGGGCATGGCATGCACTTAATTTTATACGTCAAAAATAAACAAAATAAGATCGTTATATGGCAAAGAAAGCTACAGCAAAGAAAACGAGCGCGAAAGCCCCCGCCAAGAAGGCGACGTCGGCCAAAGCTCAGAAATACACATACCTCTTCGGCGCAAAGACCGACGGTAATGCGACAATGCGCAACCTCCTCGGCGGCAAGGGTGCGAACCTCGCGGAAATGGCGAAAATCGGCCTGCCCGTGCCCCCCGGCATTACAATCACCACCGAAGTCTGCTCGTACTACTACGACAACGGCAAGAAATACCCCGCCAGCCTCACGGCGGACGTGCGCGCGGGCGTAGCGGTTGTTGAAAAGCAGATGGGCTGCCTCTTCGGCGATGAAGCCAACCCGCTTCTCTTCTCCGTGCGCTCCGGCGCCCGCGAATCCATGCCGGGCATGATGGACACCATTTTGAACCTCGGCCTTAACGACAAGACGGTGGAAGGCCTCGCCAAGAAGACCGCCAACGCGCGCTTCGCGTACGACTGCTACCGCCGCTTCATCCAGATGTACGGCGACGTCGTCATGGGCGTGCAGGCGGAATCGGAATCCCACCCCGAACCTTTCCACCACGTGATGGAAGGCCTCAAGAAGGAGCTCGGCAAAAAGAACGACAACGACCTCGACGTCATAGACCTCAAGGAGCTCGTCAAGCGCTACAAGGCGCTCATCAAAAAGGAAGCCAAGAAAGAATTTCCGCAGGACGTCTATGAACAGCTCTGGGGCGCCGTCGGCGCCGTGTTCAGCTCATGGATGAACGAACGCGCGATACTTTACCGCCAGAAGTACAACATCCCTGCGGCGTGGGGCACGGCCGTCAACGTGCAGGCGATGGTCTTCGGCAACAAGGGCGACACTTCCGCAACGGGCGTTGCCTTCACGAGAGACCCTGCCAACGGCGAGACCGTCTTCTACGGCGAATACCTCATCAACGCGCAGGGTGAAGACGTAGTCGCGGGCGTGCGCACGCCCAACGCCATTGCGCAGCTTGCCAAGGACATGCCCAAGGCGTTCAAGCAGCTCATGGACATCCGCAAGAAGCTCGAAAGCCACTTCCGCGACATGCAGGACTTCGAATTCACAATCGAAGACAACAAGCTTTTCATGCTTCAGACCAGAAACGGCAAGCGCACGGGCCTCGCGGCTGTGAGAATCGCCGTTGAAATGAACAAGGAAAAGCTCATGGACGTTAAGACCGCAATCAAGAAGATTCCGGCGGATTCCATCTCAACGCTCCTCGTCCCCGTGTTCGACACCGCAGCAATCAAGAAGGCAAAGCTCCTCGCAAAGGGACTTCCCGCAGGCCCCGGCGCGGCAAGCGGCAAGGTCGTGTTCACTGCATCCAAGGCCGAGCTTCTCACCTCCAAGGGCCAGAAGGTCGTCCTCTGCCGCGAGGAAACCTCCCCCGAAGACCTGCGCGGCATGATAGCCTCGGAAGGCATCCTGACCTCGCGCGGCGGCGTCAGCAGCCACGCGGCTCTGGTCGCGCGCCAGATGGGCAAAGTCTGCATCTGCGGCGCGTCGGAAATCCATATCGACTACGCCAAGCGCATAATGACCGTCGGAAAAGACATCATCAAGGAAGGCGACGACATCTCCATAGACGGCACGACGGGCGAAATATTCCTCGGCGAAATCAAGACGGCGGACAGCGAAGTAATCCGCGTGCTCTCCGGCAAGATGGACGTCAAGAAGAGCTACACCTGCCAGCTTTTCAACACCGTCATGAAGTGGGCGGACTCCTACAGGAAGCTCGGCGTGCGCACGAATGCGGACAGCCCCGACCAGGCGAAGATGGCCATAGACTTCGGCGCGGAAGGCATAGGCCTCTGCCGCACGGAGCACATGTTCTTCGAAGGCGAAAGGATTGACGCCGTGCGCCAGATGATTCTTGCGTCTGAAAAATCGGAACGCGAAGCCGCGCTCAAGAAGCTCCTGCCCTACCAGAGGAAGGACTTCGAGGGAATCTTCAAGGCCATGAAGGGCCTGCCGGTCACCGTCCGCCTGCTCGACCCCCCGCTCCACGAATTCCTCCCGCACGACAGCGCCGCGCGCAACGCGCTGGCTGAAAAGATGAACGTCTCCGCAGACCTCATCAACGAACGCTGCAGGGCTCTCGAAGAGCAGAACCCGATGCTCGGCCACCGCGGCTGCCGCCTCGGCAACAGCTATCCGGAAATCACGGAAATGCAGGCGCGCGCGATATTCGAAGCCGCCGCAAACGTGATGACTGGCAAGAAGCCGGTCAAGGTCAAGGTCGAAGTCATGGTGCCGCTCGTGGGCTTCCTCAAGGAACTTGAAACACAGGCCGACGTCATCCGCCGCGTTGCGACGGAAGTCATGAAGGCCAAGAAGGTCAAGATTGACTACCTCATCGGCACGATGATCGAAGTGCCCAGGGGCGCGCTCACGGCGGACGAAATCGCCAAGGCCGCGGACTTCTTCTCCTTCGGCACGAACGACCTTACGCAGACGGGCCTCGGCATGAGCCGTGACGACTCCGGAAGTTTCCTGCCCCGCTACAAGGAGCTGGACATCCTTCCGCAGAACCCCTTTGCGAGCATCGACCAGGGCGGCGTAGGCCAGCTCGTTAAGATAGGCGCAGACAAGGGCCGCGCAACCAAGCCGAACCTCAAGCTCGGCATCTGCGGCGAACACGGCGGAGACCCGGATTCAATCGGATTCTTCCACAGCGTGGGCCTCACCTACGTCAGCTGCTCGCCGCCCCGCGTTCCGGTGGCAAGGCTCGCCGCGGCGCAGGCTGCGCTCAAGCAGGCCTAATCGGCAGAACTGAAAAATTTAGCGGCTTCCAAATCGGAAGCCGCTTTTTTTGGCCTTAATGACGCGCTGCTCGAGCATGCTTATGTTTTAATATGCCCTCAAAGAAAATAGCAGCAGAGCGTAGATACCCCCGCAAGGCCTCCCCCGATGAGGCTTTCGAAAGGTATCAGCTTCAGCCTTTGCGAAAATTTCATCTCCACGCGACCCGCGGAAACGTGGAAGAACGAGCCGTGCGGAAGATGGTCAAGCACCGTGGCGCCCGCGTTTATCATTGCCGCGCCCCACACTGCCGAAACGCTCGCTGAGAGTATCGCCTCCGAAAAAGTCGAAGACACAATAGCCGCACCGGCCGT